>NZ_JWGX01000051.1:0-54073 GCF_000813075.1 Shewanella sp. ECSMB14102 | reverse complement strand
ACATCGATCTGTGATTTTTAACGTGACACAGAATTTTGAACACCCTCGAGTTTGCTCCTGCTTTTCTTCTTTCTCTTGATGCCGGACATAACGCCTTATTATCTCTTCATTTATTCCAACCGTATCGACAAAGTATCCTCGCTGCCAAAAATGGTTACCCCACATTTTGTTCTTCCTCAAGTATGGATATTTACTAAATAGTTTTAGTGCTATTTTGCCTTTGAGCGCTCCCATCAGTCTTGATATCGATAACTTTGGCGGAACTTTTATAACTAAATGAACATGGTCTACCTGAACATTTAACTCTACTACTTTGCACCCAAGTTGCTCACTGTAAACGTGAATACAGCGGTAAACGTCCTTACCTACTTTGTTTTTGAGAATCCTAAAACGGTACTTTGGAGTCCAAACTATATGATATTGACATCGCCAATACACATGCGATGCTTGCTCGTATCTACTGATGCTTTTTGTCCTTTGACTTCGCTAAAAATCAAAAGAGCAATTAGCATGGGTAGCCTTTACAGGCCAAGCCTAAATTGATGATAACCACCTACTGAAGTAGGTGGTTTAGGGGCTGAAAATAAAAGGGAGCCAAGAGGCTCCCTTTCGCACAAAGCACCAGAGTGATTAGTTCTGGATAACAGTGGCAACGTTGTAGTCGCCGCTTTGGGTTACGCTGATAGCATTGCTGGCGCCGGCCTGATAACCGACAACCAGGTTTTCGTTACCGCTTTGGGTGATCATCAGGCTGTTACCTGTACCAACCACAGCGAAGGCGCCGCCTTCAACACCACTCACCCAGTTGTTGTCACCGCTTTGAACGATTTGAGCCAGGTTGTTATCACCCAGGATCAGCAGGTCTACCAAGTTGAGCTCACCGCTTTGAGTGGTTTCGATATCGGTATTGTTGTAACCAACCACTGTGACCAAAGCTTCGTTGGCACTGCCATCTTGCTCCATATCCACTTCGTTGTTGTCGCCTTCCAGTTCGGCATAGGCAAAGTTTTCAGTGCCTTCCTGATGAATTTCGATCTGGTTGTCTTCGCCTGTGGTGAAGGCGACCAGTTCGTTGTAATCCCCCTGCGAAGTCAGGTCCATGCTGTTGTCTGTGCCATAGGCGGCGGCAGTGGCGAAGTTGGTGCTGCCATCCTGCTCCAGGTCGATGTTGTTGTCGTCACCCCAGATTTGGAATTCAACGCCGTTGGTGTCGCCTTCCTGCTGGATATCGACTAGGTTATCGCTACCCTGAATATCGGCAACCAGCAGATCGCCTACCGTGTTGCCGTCACCTTTCTGATAGATTTCAACGTCGTTATCATCACCTGTGGTGAATTCGAGCACTGCGGTGTTGGCAGTGCCGGTTTGCATCATTTCTATGCTGTTTTCAGAGCCGGACAGGGCATAAACAAAGCCAGTGTTCAGAGCGCCAGCCTGATCGATTTCGATACTGTTGTTATCACCGGCAACGCCGCGAACGCCACCTATGTTGGCGTTACCTTCCTGCAGTACGGTCACAGAGTTGCCGTTGCCTACGTTGGGGCTGAAATCAACGGCTATCATGCCGGCTTCGTTGTTGTTACCGTTCTGGCTGATGTAGCCAGAGTTGTCGTTGCCGTTGACACGGAATACCGCAAAGTTGGTGTCACCGTTCTGGTTTACTTCGGCGCTGTTGTTGTCACCGATCAGCTCCACATTGGCTTCGTTGAAGAAACCGGATTGAGCGACAGTTGCAGTGTTGACGTTACCATCCACATCGACGCTGGCCACGTGCCAGTCTTCATTTTGAGTCACAGTGACTTTGTTTTCGTCGCCCTTGGAATCAACATAGGCTTCGTGCCAAACACCGTCTTGAACCACGGTGGCTTCCTGGGCAGAACCTTCCTGATTGATGACAGCCAGGTTCAGAATGCCAGTTTGCTCGGCATAAACTTCCTGTCCTACAGTGCTGCGGCTCTGCTGGTTAACTGATATTTCGTTGACACTACCGGCGAAGGCTTGGGCACTCATACCCAGACCCGTTGTGATAGCCAGTGCAATCAGTGACTTTTTAGCTTGAGATTTCATTAAACGCTCCCTGTGTTTTTAATACTGCGTGATGCTGATAGTGGCTGCATCGGCAATTTGTTGTATCGAAAAATTGGCGCTGCCAAGCTGGTTGAGTTGCACCAGATTGTCATTGCCTATTTGAGTGATGTTTGCCTTATTGGCGTCACCTACCTGCATCATTTCAACCTGGTTATTGACCCCGAGTTGTACTACTTGCGCCTGATTACCCAATCCGACTTGGGTGAGGACAGCGCCGTTGTCAATTCCGGCTTGAATTATGATGGCTTGGTTGAAACTGCCTTGTTGCATCAGGTCGACCAAGTTGTCACGTCCCTGAGTTTCCAGCAGTGTCTGGAGGGTGACTGGCAACTCCTGTAATGCATTCACCTGGCGCTCTGTCGCTGCTGTACCAAGACTGGTCAACAAAACGGTTGAACCAAACAGGATTTTTGCGAGTACCGACACCTAAGACTCCTTTTCGTACATATCCTTGATTGAACCAGAGTGGAACAAATCAGCAACAAAAGTTACGCGTATAGGATGGGTGCCGCAATTGGAGTTAAAGGCTATTTAGGCTTTAGTCGATATTGCTTTTTGTAATAATGGTGGTTTGACTTATTTTTGTTTTAAAACAATGCATTGTGTTTTGTTTTTGGCGGCTTATAAGATTATCTATACCTAACACGTCTAGTATCAAAGTCGTATTTTACCGTTTGCTACTATCGCTATCGTTTTCATTGCGGTAACAATCTATTTGCAATAAATAAACGCCGGATTTCACTCGCTGGTCACTGTTTGCCTGTCGTTTCAAGGAAGTGCCGCAGATGCAAGCCGTTCCGGATACCAAGGGATTATAAGGACTATAGGAAACCCGAATATGTTGAAAAAATTCTCGCCATTGGCAGTAGCTGTCGCTGGGGTTATGGCGCTTGGTAGCGCGCCTGCAATGGCTAAAAACGAGATCCGTTACGCCAAGGACTCTATCCTGGTGGTTTACAAGGATAATGCCACCAAGGAGGAGCGCATCTCGGCTCAGCGCCTGGTACGTGGTACTTTGCGTGATGCCAATGCCGATGGTATAGATGACAAATTTGCCCGCTTGCTTGATGGTCGTCTGGCCAAGCTGAATCTGCGTCAAGGAGCCGATATTGAGCAGGCGATCAAGATGATTTCCAGTCACCCGGCGGTTAAATATGCTGAACCCAACTACATTTTGCGCGCCATAGGCATGCCGGATGATCCTCGTTTCCCTGAACTCTGGGGCATGCATAACACAGGGCAAACCGGTGGTGTGGCCGATGCCGATATAGATGCTCCCGAAGCTTGGGATGTCACTACAGGCAGCACGGATGTGATCATCGGAGTTATCGACACCGGGGTTGATTATACCCATCCGGATCTGCAGGCCAACATGTGGGTCAACCCGGGGGAAATTCCGGGTAACGGCATAGATGATGACGGCAACGGCGTGATTGATGATATTCACGGTTTCAGCGCGGCCAACAACAATGGCGATCCCATGGACGGTAACGGTCATGGTACCCACGTGGCCGGCACCATTGGCGCCAAGGGAAATAACGGCCTGGGTGTCGCCGGAGTCAACTGGGACGTGACTATTATTGGCTGTCAGTTCCTGACTCCTGCAGGTACAGGTTCTACCGCAGATGCCATCGCCTGTATCGACTATATGACAGATCTTAAGGTGAATCATGGTGTCGATATCAAGGCCACCAACAACTCCTGGGGTGGTGGTGGTTTCAGCCAGGCGCTGAAGGATTCCATTGAAACTGCCGGTGACGCCGGTATTCTGTTCCTGGCTGCGGCCGGTAACGACACCACAAATAATGATGCCAGCCCTCATTATCCGTCCAACTATGAATCGGACATAGTGATGTCTATCGCCAGTACCAATAGCTCGGATGATATCTCCTGGTTCTCCAACTGGGGTGCTACCAGTGTAGATATGGCCGCGCCAGGCAGTGCCATTCTGTCAACGGTTCCTGGTGGTGGCTACGAGAGCTATTCGGGCACCTCAATGGCGACACCTATGGTGAGTGGCGTCGCGGCTCTGGTATGGTCTATCAACCCGGATCTGACACCGCTTGAGATGAAAGCACTGTTGATGAATTCGGGTGATGCCAATGCGGCCATGACAGGTAAGAGTGTTGCCGGTACCCGTCTGAATGCGGCCAATGCACTCGATCAAGCTAATCCAAGCCCAAGTTATCGCTTTAGCGTGAGCCCGGCTGCCCGCACCATTGAAGCCGGTGAAAGCACCAGCTATGACTTTAGTGTCGGTAGTGTCGCCGGTTGGAATGGCAGTGTTGAGCTGAGTGTCAGTGTGGAACCCGCTCTGGAAGGGGTATCTTTGTCTGCTACCAATGTTGGTGCCGGTGACAGTTTTACCCTGAACGTGGCAAGCACTGCCGAGACTCAGTGGGGTGATTACGCCATCACGGTATCGGGTAATGACGGCAGTATTGAAAAGAGCAGTGTGGTGAGCCTGGAAATCATCCCTCAAGGGCTGAATGACTTCCCGTACAGCAATGATACCCCGGTGGCTATTGCCGATAACAGCACAGTGACCAGCACCATTGAGATCGCCGATCCGCTGCAGATCTTCGGGGTCAACAGCAACGTCAACATCAGCCACACCTGGATTGGTGATTTGACTGTGACCCTGACTTCGCCATCCGGTACCGAAGTGGTGTTGCATAATCGTGAAGGCAGTAGCAATGATGATATCGTCAAGAGCTGGGATTTGAGTGACTTCAACGGTGAAATTGCCCAAGGAACCTGGACTCTGAGTGTGACTGACCACGCCGGTGGTGACAATGGCACCCTGAACAACTGGGGTATGGTGATCACTGCGTTGGGTGAAGCCGGTCCTTCAGCACCTAATGCCGGCTTTGACTATCAAGCCGAAGGTCTGAGCGTCAGCTTCAGCAACAGCAGCTCTGATATCAATGATGATATCGCCGGCTACCACTGGGATTTCGGTGACGGCTCTGTTTCCAGCGAGGCAAACCCTCAACATGTGTATGCCCAGGCTGGTACCTACACAGTGACCCTGACAGCGACCGATGCCACCGAGCTCAGCGACAGTGTCAGCATGGAAGTGCAGGTATTTGCCCACAGCATCTCTGCCGATATCAGCCGCGCCCTCAAGTCCCGTCGTGGCAGCGCCATGGTCGATGTTAACTGGAATGGTGCCCTGGGTGATGAAGTGGCGATTTTCCGCGATGGTGAGCAGGTTGCGACCACCGCCAACGATGGTCAGTTCCGTGATCGCTTCAGCACTGAAGCCGAGAGCGTGACTTATCAGGTTTGTGAACTGGAAGCCGAGCTTTGCTCTGATCCTGTAGTTGCTCAATTCTGATAACCCAAATGGATGAAAGCGGCCAGCTGGCCGCTTTTTTTATAAACACATCGTGCAAAAATTAATTTTTGATGACAGGGGGAGATAACTTCAGAACTTCGCAATCATTTACGCAGGGGGGCGATTGCCTCATTGCTTTACCTTTCATTGAAGTTGCGTCGGTGCAAGCTTATCTGCTTGGTCGGGTTTACTTGGATGCTGGCGGCCAAGTAAACTGATTTTCCTAATTGGAGTACTAAGGATAACAATAAGATGAGTATTTGGTTTCGCCCTATCACCCTGGAAGATTGTGCCAAACTGGATGTTGGTATGAGTGGCAAGGGCACCTTGATGCAGACACTGGGGATCCGCATCACAGAGATAGGTGATGACTATATGGTTGCCAGCATGCCGGCATCTCCGGCTATCCACAATCCACTTGGAATAGTCCATGGTGGTGCCAATGTGGCACTGGCAGAGACGGTGGCCAGCTATGCCGCTAATTTTGCGGTGGACTTTGAAAACTACTATTGTGTCGGTCAGGAGATTAACGCCAATCACCTGCGGGCAGCCCGTAATGGAGAACTCAAGGCAACCGCCAGAGCGGTACATTTGGGCAAACGTAGCTCTGTCTGGGAAGTGCTTATTCATAATAGCGCCGGTGAGCTGACCTGTATCTCCCGTATGACCGCGGCCGTGATCAAGCGTTAGGGCCATATGCTAGCGCTGAGTTTGCGTAAAAGCATAGATTAAGGCCAATGTATCGCCTGTTTTTCAAGATTATTTCACTCGCATGGACAACGGGCCTAGTTGCAATTGGGTAGATTGCCAACAGGCCCAAAGCCAATTTTTTAGCTCCAGTATTCATTCTTGCTCCTGTTTGTAAGCGACTATCCTTATAGGCGAGGGGTTGGGAATTTGGCATTCAGGGGCGTCATGATTCGAAGACAGTTGCTGCTGTGAAATAGGGGATCTTGGATGGATACAATCAATATATGGGAGTGGGTCGGATATCTGGCATCAGTAGTGGTGGCTATCTCTCTGATGATGTCCAATATCAAACGGTTGCGCTGGTGGAACCTGCTTGGAGCGGCACTGTTTGTTGCCTATGGTGTGGCCATTGCTGCTTATCCTGTGGCTTTGGTGAACTTCTTTATTGTGCTTATTGATGCCTATTACCTGGTTAAACTCTATCGCACACCAGCGCCTGAATTGCAGTCAAGTGATCAAATAAACGGCGAAAAATCAGATGATAAGTAAGACTGGCAAACCACCGGCGCCCGAGTAATCTCATGGTGCCGGTTTCTATAAAGTTTGTTTCTTGCTTTCGTGACAATGTCAGCTTGTTCTGCTTCAGCCGTTTTTCATCTCGACTGGTAGTCACTGCTATCTCGGTTATCCATTTCTTTATCCTCCACTTATTAAGCCAGCCCCAAAGCAATCTATAAATGGAATTATGACAATCAGTTTTAATCGTTTTTAAAAAAATGGTCGTTTGACTAAGATGACCACATCGCCAATATGACTGCTCAAGGGAGCACCTATGGCCACCCTATATGATGTGATTGAAAACTGGTTAAACAAAACAAAGGACTAAGGAGCACGAGATGAGTCAGAAGCAATATATCACCAGCCAGAGCGGCGCCCCTATCGCAGACGATCAGAATTCCCTCTCCGCCGGAGAGCGTGGTCCTCTGTTGCTGCAGGACTGGCACCTGATTGAAAAGTTGGCCCACTTCAACCGCGAGCGGATCCCAGAGCGGGTTGTGCATGCCAAAGGCACGGGTGTTTATGGCACCTTCACAGTGACCAATGATATGAGTCAATACACCATAGCCGAACATTTCCAGGGTGTAGGCACCCAGACCGAGGCTTTTGTTCGCTTCTCGACCGTAGGCGGTGAGATGGGCAGCGCCGATGCCGAGCGCGATCCCCGTGGTTTTGGAGTGCGTTTTTACACCAAACGCGGTAATCATGACATAGTGGGCAATAACACCCCCACTTTTTTCCTGCGTGATGGCATCAAGTTTCCTGACTTTATCCACACTCAGAAGCGTAACCCGCACACCAACTTGAAAGATCCTCAGGCGATGTGGGACTTCTGGTCGCTCAACCCGGAGTCCTTGCATCAGGTGACGGTCTTGATGTCTGACCGGGGCATTCCGGCCAACTATCGGCAGATGCATGGCTTTGGCTCGCACACCTTCTCATTTTGGAATGCCAAGGGTGAGCGCTTCTGGGTCAAGTTCCACTTCAAGACTGAGCAGGGCATAGCCAACCTGACTGAAGAGCAGGCCGCCAAGGTGAAGGGAATCGATCCGGATCATGCCCAGCGCGACATGGTGGCGGCAATCCAGGATGGTAACTTCCCCCGTTGGAAGCTCAAGGTGCAGATAATGCCGGAAGCTGATGCCAATACTTACCATATCAATCCATTTGATTTGACCAAGGTATGGCCACATAAGGACTACCCGCTGATTGAGGTTGGGGTACTGGAGCTCAATCGTCTGCCACAGAACTACTTCGCTGAAGTAGAGCAGGTGGCACTGGCGCCAAGTAACCTGGTTCCCGGTGTTGGCGCGTCGCCGGACAAGATGTTGCAGGCTCGCCTGTTTGCCTATGCCGATGCCCAGCGTTATCGGATAGGAGCCAACTATAACCAGTTGCCGGTGAACTGCCCCCATGCGACTCAGGCCAATCACCATCAACGTGCCGGTGCCATGGCCGGGGCTCAGTGCCCTTATCATGGAAGCCAGACAGGTGGCGATGCGTCGGCAAACTATGGCCCCAACTCGCAGCCAAGCGGCCTGCAGGATGCCACAGAGTTCAAAGAGCCGCCGCTGCGCCTGGATGGAGAAGCTGACAGATACAGCCGTTATGGTCAGGATGATTACACTCAGGCTGGCAACCTTTACCGCTTGTTGCCGGAAGAGGAAAAGGCCAGGCTTATCAGCAATATCTGCGGTACTCTGAGCCAAGCGACTCAGGATGTGCAGCAGCGAATGATAGGTCACTTCAGTCAGGCCGATGCCGACTACGGCCGCCGGGTGCAGGAGATGCTGGCCAGCTGATAATTGCACGCCGGAAATAACAGGGGCAGCTTGAGCTGCCCCTTTTGCGCTGTCAGCGGTTGCCCTATTCCCACAACAGGGTGGCAATCCCCAATAGGGCAAACAGCAGGGCGCAACCTCTGTGGATCCAGGTCATGGGCAGCTTGTCGGCACTGAAATGGCCGGCCAGTACCACAGGAACATTCGCTAGCAGCATGCCGACAGTGGTGCCTGTTACTACCATCAGCAGGCTATCGTATTTGGCTGACAGCACCACGGTTGCGACCTGGGTCTTGTCACCCATTTCGGCGATAAAGAACAGCAAACAGGTGGCCACGAAAGGGCCATAGCGGTAGAAGCGGCTCTCTTCGGCATCGACCTTATCGGGCACCAGCACCCAAAGGGCGATGACAAAGAAACTACCGGCAACAAGGTAACGGCCGACATCGGCGCTGAGCCAACCCATGGCCCATTGGCCCAGCCAGGCGGCGGCAAAATGGTTGAGCAGGGTGGCGATAAGGATCCCTGAGATGATTGCGGTCTTGTTTTTGAAACGGGCGGCCAACAATAGGGCCAACAGCTGAGTCTTGTCACCGATTTCGGCTACGGCGACAGTGAGAGTTGAGGCGATGAGAGCTTCCAAAATGGGCGTTCCTTCGGGGTGGCAAAATTCCAAGCACAGTCTACCGCCCACCCCTTTATAATTAGTGCGGTATACCGTACTCAGGTCTTGCCGGGCAAGCCTAAGCTTGCTGTAAGCACCATGGCATGAGGCCAAGTGTGTTGATACTTACCCCTGGGCGGGACCCAGGTTAGCTACTCCCCTAAGACAGAGGCGGCCATTATAACTATAAAGTTCGTTATGGCAACACTGCTCTGATTTCGATAAAAATGAGATTTCTTTATCTGGGAAAGAGGGGGCTGTCGATTTTTTACGCCGCTGAAAGTCGAGAAAATGGTTTATGTTTCCGTTTGACAGCCCTGTATCAGGAATCAAGTCGAAGCATAGGGTAACTGGCCGATAGTCGCGCTTCCCCGCTTGCCCAAGGGCTGTGGCTCTGTTAATGTCCCGGTTAAGTTAATTTTTGAGAAAGAGCCTCAGTGTTGAGTTTGCATCTTTGCAGTCCCCAATTCCGCTGTCCACGATTTAGTTAGCCCCAGTGGCTTGGTGGCATACCTCTTCTGTTTGCTGAGCTGTTGGGGCCAATGAAACTCCGTAAGGCGGAATTTCATCTGCGGCCAAGACGTTACAGCTTGCCAGCTGCGCTGACAATTCGCCTTTCCCCTTGGGTAAATCTGACCTTAAAGATAACAAGACAAAAGAACAGGACGAATTTTAGTGAACTTTAAAATATTGGGCTCTGTAGCCATAGTCGCAGGTACAGCGATAGGCGCCGGTATGTTGGCCTTGCCATTGGCAACGGCTGCTCTGGGCTTACTGCCGGCCCTGCTATTGATGTTGGTCATTTGGGGCATTTCTGCCTACACCTCATTGTTGATGTTGGAAGTCAATCTGCGCTCCGGCGTGGGGGATAACCTGCATGCCATCACAGGTAAAGCCTTGGGTAAGACGGGGCAACTGATTCAAAGCGCCGCCTTTCTCAGCCTGCTGTTTGCCCTGACCGCTGCCTATCTGACCGGCGGCGCCGATCTCCTGGTGCTCAAGGCCAAGGCCTGGTTCGATATGACCCTGGATGGCCAGGACGCGGTACTCTTGTTTACCCTGGCTCTGGGCAGTTTTGCCGCCTTGGGAGTCGGTTGGGTCGATAAGCTCTCCCGCGGGCTGTTTTCCGCCATGATAGTCATGCTGGTGCTGGTGGTACTGTTTCTGTTGCCTGAGGTGAATATGAACACCTTACTGGAGCAGCCGCCGACCGATTCCTATGCCAATGTGTGGCTGGCCGCCGTGCCTGTGGTATTTACCTCTTTTGGTTTCCATGTCTGTATTGCTACTCTGGTGCGCTATCTCGATGGTGACACGGTTTCCCTGCGCAAGGTGCTGCTGATAGGCTCCGGCATTCCGCTGGCCTGTTATCTGCTTTGGCTGCTGGTAACCCTGGGTACCGTCGGCGGCGATACCATTCACGGCTTTGGCGGTTCACTGTCGAAACTCATCAGTGCCTTGCAGGCTATCAGCGAGCAGCCTTTGGTGAGCAAGTGCATTGGGCTGTTTGCCGACTTGGCGTTGATCACCTCGTTTCTAGGGGTGACCCTGAGCCTGTTTGACTTCAGCGCCGAGCTTATCCGCGCCAAGAGTAACTTTGTCGGCCGCTTGCAGACTTGGTTGCTGACCTTTATTCCGCCGCTGGCCTGCGCCCTGTATCTGCCGGAAGGTTTTTCAGCGCTGCTGGGGTTTGCCGCTGTGCCTTTAGTGGTGATCATCATCTTCTTGCCGATAGCCATAGCGCTGAAACAGCGGCGTGAGTCGCCGGAAGGCTACAAAGTTGCCGGTGGCAAGCCGGCGATGGCGCTGATGGCCCTCCTGGGGATAGGCATTATAGCTGCCCAGCTGTATGCGACGCTGGGGGCCTAAGCTAAGCCCTTTGTAAGGGAATTTTTCCGAGTCTGTAGCCGCTTGGTAGTCTGTGTTAAAGTCGGGACTTGTGCCCGGCTTTTTTGTTGCACAAAAACAACAAATTGAACTAATACCAGCGAATGGACTTACTAGAATGAAAAAATGGTTACTTGCAACGGCCATAGCCACCAGTTTTGGTGTACAGGCCGATGAGGGCATGTGGCAGCCCTACCAACTGCCGGCCATGGCCGATGAACTCAAGGCCAAAGGACTGGAAATAGACGCCAAGTCTATCTCCAAGCTGACCGAATTCCCGATGAACGCCGTGATAAGCCTGGGCGGCTGCACCGCGTCTTTCGTTTCGCCCAAGGGTCTGGTGGTAACCAACCATCACTGTGCCTACGGCTCCATCCAGTACAACTCCACCCCGGAGAAGAATCTGCTGCATGATGGCTTCCTGGCGAAAAACTTTGCCGAAGAATTGCCGGCAACTCCGGGCTCGCGGGTATATGTCACCGAAGAGGTCACCAATGTGACCGACAAGGTGAAGAAAGGCCTGGACAACAAGCAGGGCGACGCTTTCTACAAGGGCGTCGAGGCGGCCGAGAAGTCACTGGTGGCCCAGTGTGAAAAAGAAGATGGCTATCGCTGTCAGGTTTACAGCTTCCACGGTGGTCTTGAGTACTATCTGGTGAAGCAGCTGGAAATCCGTGATGTTCGCCTGGTGTATAACCCAGCGGCCAGCGTGGGTAAGTACGGCGGTGATGTCGACAACTGGATGTGGCCGCGCCACACGGGCGATTTCTCCTTCTACCGCGCCTATGTCAACAAAAATGGCAAGCCGGCCGATTTCTCCAAGGATAACGTACCTTATGAGCCCAAGAGCTTCCTCAAGGTGTCGGCCAAAGGGGTCAAGGAAGGGGACTTTGTGATGGTGGCCGGTTATCCGGGTCGCACCAACAGATACCGCACCGGCAATGAAGTGGAAAACCAGTTTGAGTGGTCCTATCCACAAGGCAAGGAGCTGCGTGAGCGCTTTATCGAGATCATTAAAGAGACGGCCCCGGAAGGCAGTGACGAGCGCATCAAGTACGAGAGCCTGATCGCCGGTCTGGCCAACTATGCCAAGAACTTCACCTCGATGATAGAGTTCTACGGCAAGTCGACCATGCTGGAAGACAAGCGTGCCCTGGAAGCCAAGCTCAAGAGCTGGATCGATGCCGACAGCAGCCGCAAGGCCCAGTATGGCGAGGTGTTGGCACAGCTGGACAAGCTGGTCGCTCAAAGCCAGGCGGATCAGCAGCGTGATATTATCCTGGGCTATCTGGGGTATACCACCATGTTGCCAACGGCCCGCGAACTCTATCGTCTGGCCAATGAAAAGGCGCTGCCGGACATGGAACGCGAGCCGGGTTTCCAGGAGCGTGACATGATCCGCTTCAAGGCCGGTATGGAGCGTATCGATCGCCGTTATGCCGCCAGTGTCGACAAGGCGCTGGTGTTTGAGATGCTCAAGCGTTATGCGGCGCTGCCCAAGTCTGAGCGACTGCCGGCGCTGGACAAGTACTTCGGCATAGGCAACAAGCTCGATGAGGCCAAGCTGAAGAAGACTCTGGACAAGATGTACAAGAATACCAAGCTGGATAACAAAGATGTGCGTCTGGCCTGGATGGACAAGTCGGTTGCCGATTTCAAGGCCTCGAAAGATCCTATGATCCAGTTTGCCGTGGCCTTCTATGACACAGGTATGCAGCTGGAGCAGAAAAAGAAAGAGTTGGCCGGTGAGCTGATGAAGGTGCGTCCTCAGTACATGGAAGCCATCATTGCCTACAACCGTGAGCAGGGTAAACCTGTGTATGCCGATGCCAACTCCAGCCTGCGGGTGACGGTGGGTCATGTGAAGGGCTACTCACCCAAAGACGGTCTCTACGCCGTACCTTTCACTCGTCTGGAAGGCATAGTGCAGAAAGACACCGGGGTTGAGCCTTTCGATGCTCCCAAGAAAGAGCTGGAGCTTATCAAGGCCAAGCAATACGGTGACTTCTACTTCAAAGATATTGACTCGGTACCGGTCAACTTCCTCTCAACTCTGGATACCACAGGCGGTAACTCAGGCTCGCCAACCCTCAACGGCCGCGCTGAGCTGGTGGGACTGCTGTTTGACGGTGTTTATGAGAGCATCATAGGTGACTGGAACTACGACGATAACATCAACCGCTCCATTCAGGTGGACAGCCGTTACATGCTGTGGGTGATGAAGTATCTGGATAATGCAGATAACTTACTGCAAGAGATGGAAATCGTTAAGTAAGCTTCGCCATTAATCTGAATCCCCGCCAAGTTGCGGGGATTTTTTTAACTAGCGCTGGGGGGGGAGAGTTGCAGGGCCTGATTCAACAGCTGGCATACCTCGGCGGCCGGGCGCTCAACCTTATCGGGCAAAGATTGCTGTACCCCGCGGGCCTTGACCAATGATGATTAGAGGAAGTCTGCTGTCTTACGGTAGGGAAATGTTTCTTTGGGCCCCTTGCAGGGCCCAAAGCGCGCAGGCTTAGCCTTTGATACTGAAGCTGCCTTGCATCACGGCCCAGTGGCCAGGGAAGGAGCAGAAGAAGTTATAGCTTTCTTCCGGTGTCATGCCTTCGGTGCTGAAGCTGATGCTGACTGATTCGCCGCCACCAACCAGAGGTGTGTGGGCTATGACCCGTTCATCACCGGCTTTAACATAGGCGGCATCGGCGCCTGCTGCCATACCATCAGTGGCAATGCCCTGCATATCGGCGCTCTTGCTCAGAACCCAGTTGTGGCCCATGGCTATCACAGGTAGGGTGCCGGAATGAGTCAATGTCAGTTCTACCGTCTTGCAACTGGCGGGAACGCTGAGTTCTTTGGTATCAAATTGCATCGCATCGTTGGCTGTGATGGTCAGGCTGCATTCGTTGGCGCTGGCAGTACTGCTGATAACGGCGCCGGCTCCCAATAGGGCAATACCCGCGAGTCTCTTGGTTAACTTATTCATTTTCAATTCCTTTTCTGGTTTTAGGGTCGATATTTCTCTCGACAGTACGAGAGCCCCGCAGGCTCCCGCCTGGGTTAATCATAACGGTATCTAGCTTAAATGAGAATTAATCTCAGAATTTTAACTATCAGCCGCGGCCGGAGCAGCTGACAGCTGTTTGGGGTGTGATAGACTGACAGTCGAATCAATATTTGCCACGGAGGCACTCATGAAAGGTCCTGGTTTTTGGTCATCTCTTGTTCTGGGTGGTGTATTGCTCACCAGCCCTTTGGCGTTGGCCGATGACAGCGCTCGCCGGGCCCAGGTGGAGCAACTGCTGCTGGAAATGCAGATGGACTCCATGATGGACACGGCTTATACCCAGATGGAACAGATGATTTTGAGCATGCAACAAGAGTTCAATATCAAGGAGAGTGAAAAGCCTTTATTTGAAGAGTTTGCCCGCAAGAGTACGCAGATCTTCAAGCAGGAGCTGGGCTGGGACCGTCTGAAGCAGCCACTGACAGATATTTATGTAAAGCACTACAGTGACAAGGAAATTGCCGATATGCTGGCGTTTTATGCCAGTGACACAGGGCGCTCCATGGTTGCCAAGATGCCGGCCGTGATGCAGGAGTCGATGATGATGACTCAATCGCTGAGCCAGGGACTGCTGCCCAAAATGGAGCAACTGCAGCAGGAGTTTGCCACCAAGCTTCAGGCCCACAGAGAGGCCAATCCAGGCGAATAATTTGACTGGCAGCCAGCATAAAAAACGGGAGTCTATGACTCCCGTTTTTGTGGCGGTAAAGGCGTGATTACAGCTCGCGGCGGTAGGGAATTCCGCGCTGGGCGCCATGACGGGTCACGGCTATGGAAGCGGCCTTATTGGCAAAATCCACCGCTTGCTCCATGACCAGCCCTTCACTTAAAGCCACCATCAGGGCACCGTTGAAAGTGTCTCCTGCGGCTACAGTATCAATCACCTTGACCGGATAGCTAGGCACCAGGCCCTCAAACTCGGGATGGCGCACGTAGGCACCGCGGCTGCCGAGGGTGATTACCACTGTACCAACCCCTTTGGCTTGCAGAGCGGCTGCCGCTCTGGCAGCGCCGGCCTCATCTTCGACCTCGATACCGGTAAGCGCTTCTGCCTCAGTTTCGTTGGGAGTGATGATATCCACCAAGGCCAGCATATCGTCTGCCAAGGGGCTTGCGGGAGCCGGGTTGAGTATGGTCACTGTGCCCTGTTGCTTAGCCAGTTGCAGTGCAGTTTTGACTGATTCCAGAGGCGTTTCCAGCTGTGCCAACAGATGGCTGGCGTCTTCGAACAGGTCTTGATGACAGTGGACATCGGCAGGTTCCAGGCTGGCGTTGGCACCCGCGGCCACTCCGATACAGTTTTCACCGTTATCACCGATGAAAATCATCGCACTGCCGGTCGCCATTGCCGGCATCTTCTTCAACCCCTGTGGGTGAATGCCATCGTCCAACCAACTCTTAATCATGGTATCGGCAATGGCGTCGTCCCCAAGATGGCAGATAAAGTCCACTCGGGTACCAGGCTGTGCCAGTCTGGCGGTGGCGACCGCTTGGTTGGCCCCTTTGCCGCCATGTTCCAACCGGTAGCTGCGGCTCATCAGTGTTTGCCCAGGCTCGGGCAGGTGACTGAATTCCATCACATGATCGGCGTTGGCACTGCCGATTATCACTAGTCTGCTCATATTTTAATCCTGATAGGCGTAGAGGCTATCAACCAGCAGATCCACAAAGCCTTCACGATCCAGATGCATCAGCACCTTGGCGTTTGCGGGTTTACCGGTCAGGTGGTAACGATCGACAACAGTCATCCCTACAGTCAGTTCGCTCTGGGTTTCGATGGCCACATGGCAGTCCAGGCCGATGAACAGCTCAGGCTTGAGCAGCCAGGCTATGGTGCAGGGGTCATGCAGTGGTGCGCCATCAAAGCCCCACTTGGGATCCTTGTGGTAGATAACAAAGAATTCCAGCAGATCGGCAACACACTTGGCAACCTTGTTGGGAATAGCGCGGAAACGGGCCACATCCTGTTCCATGATCTGCGCCTCATGGGTCACATCCAGCCCGGCCATGACGATGGGGATACCTGACTTGAACACCATGTCGGCCGCTTCCGGGTCAACAAAAATGTTGAATTCGGCGGCAGGAGTCCAGTTGCCGACACCGGCGGCGCCGCCCATCAGCACTATCTGTTCGATACGGGATTTGAGTTCGGGATAGGCACTCAGGAAAATCGCGATATTGGTTAATGGCCCGGTGGGCACCAGAGTCACCGGCTGGCTGCTTTGGCGGATTTTTTCGGCCATCAGTTCCCAGGCCATTACCGGCTGAGGTTCAAAGGCGGGATCTGGTAGTTCAGGACCATCGAGCCCGGATTCACCGTGAACATTGTCGGCAATGATCAGCTCTCTTGCCAAAGGCTTGGGGGCACCGCTGGCTACAGGTATATCGGTTCTGCCCAGTAGAGTAAGCACTCGCATGGCATTGTTGAGTGTTTTTTCCTGGGTTTGGTTACCGGCGCTGGTAGTCACGGCCAATAGTTCCAGTTCAGGGTTGGCCAGGGCCAGGATCAAGGCAATGGCATCATCATGGCCGGGATCGCAGTCGAGAATGATAGGGCGTTTCATGCTGTTACTCCTTTCGCAATTTGCCCGAGCATAGCATGACTCTGTGGCGTGCG
The DNA here is from genome assembly GCF_000813075.1 of Shewanella sp. ECSMB14102. Lineage (NCBI taxonomy): Bacteria > Pseudomonadati > Pseudomonadota > Gammaproteobacteria > Alteromonadales > Shewanellaceae > Shewanella > Shewanella sp. ECSMB14102. Next base: position 37,384 of record NZ_JWGX01000051.1, on the reverse strand, counting down.
CAGACCCCAATGGCAAACTGTGAAGTGTTCCTCAACTGATTGTTGAAATCTGCTACAATCCGCGGCCTTAAAGGATTGAATCAAAGGGGGCTCGGTGGGAAAGATACGGGCAATCTGGAAAGACCTGGCTTTTATCGGCTCTTTTGCGCTTGCCGGTGGACTGTTCTCGGCTCTTGGGCTCTTTTTTGTCAAGGACAGTGTTGAATCCTGGCAGGAAGTGAATATCCTGCTCGAGCGAGGTGTCGAGACCCAAGGTTATATCGCCCGGCGTGCTCAACAATATGTGCCCCCGGGGCGCTGGGGTGTCGGCCGTTATGAGTGGGATTGCCTGGTGCATTACCAGTTGCCTAACGGCGGTGAGCATTATATCTGGAATCCCCCAGGCCTGCTTTGCGACTCAAAAAGCGTCGGTGAGGCTGTGACCCTTTGGTATTTGCCTGAGGAAGCTGGCATAGCGCGCACCGATATCCAGTACTATCGAGAGCAACAAAATACCTGGCACGAACTGTTGGGTATTCTATTGGCGTTGCCTATGTTGGCGCTAGGCGGTTGGACTCTGACCAAAGCGGGTCAATGTTTACGCTTTTTCCTGGCCAGAGAGCGACTCTCTCCTCGGCTTGAGCCGTTGCTGGAGGCCGATAACCCCGACGAGTTACTGGCATTTCTTGAAGTCAACCGGGCCAGCCCGGCCAGTAGCTTTTTGGGGCGGCAGGCTCTTGGCTACATTGCCGCCAGACCTGAATGGCAGACGCGTTTTCTTGCCTGGTTTGTCCCTGTGTGCCTCAAGTGGGAGTCGTCAAGTAAAGGCGAGGGCGCCTCTGGCCTCGAACTTTCATTGCAATGGACTCTCGGTCGTCGTTACCCTGAGTTTACTCTGGCACTGCTCGATGGCATTCGCAGCCTGTTTACTGAGCATGAACTGGCGAAGATGGTCTTCTCCCAGCATCTGACCGAGCTGCAACGCAAACCTTGGAGCACTGAAATTCAGGGGCAATTCAATGCCTTGTTATTGGGGCGGCAAATGCCTTTGGGTGACAACGGATTTATCCACACCGAGGTGAGTCGCTTGGTATGTCTTGGCTGGCTTTTGAATAACCTGGAATCGCTGCCAGAGGTTTGGCGCGGCGCTACTGCAGCCTTGCTCAAGGCGCTCGCAGCGCAGCGGCCACTCAATCCTTTGAGCCGTAAACAGCGTAAAAAACAAGTGTCATACTGGCGCAATATTCTCACCAGTCTGGCATCCAAGTCTAACTCGGGGGCAATAGGTCGAAAGCGCCAGGCACAGCTGGATCAAATGGAAGCCGATATCCAGGCTCTGGCCGCCAGCCGCGGTTTTAAGCTGACCAGGTAAGATGAAAAAGCGTCGATGTGCTATCTATTGGCGATATCTGTAAACCAATGACGACTGACGGGGTGAGATATCTCTGATTCTGTGGCGAACGGAATGTAAATCTCTTTTCTGTCACTTTGCAGTTCATTCAGGTATGTTAAAATTGTTTGCTGTTTCAGGGAGTCAGAAACTCTGGTGAAACTTTGGTTGCCTTAAGCCATTCAATAATTGGTGCGGCGTTTTCGGATCTTGGATCTGTTATTGGGAGAAAACATGGAACATTTCATCGGAGCCATCAAAAAATACGCCGACTTTACCGGTCGAGCCCGACGGACAGAATACTGGATGTTTGTTCTGTTCTATATCATTTTCAGTATGGTTGTCAGTGCTATCGACTATGCTCTGGGTACCACAGTGCTGGGGCTGATTTATTCTTTGGGTCTGCTATTACCCTCTATTGCGATTGCGGCGCGTCGACTGCATGACACTGACCGCAGTGGTTGGTGGCAGCTGTTGGGGCTAATCCCTGTTATAGGTTGGATTGTACTGCTGGTCTTCTACTGCCAGGACAGCGAAGTGGGTGACAACCGCTTTGGCAGTAACCCCAAAGAGCTGGGTTAATAGCTAAGAGCATAAAAAGGGAGCCTCGGCTCCCTTTTTGTTTTCAGGGTAAATTTGCGGTGGTCCGTCGTCGTCAAAATTAGACATTTATCCATATAGACGTCTATAATGCCCGCTCTCGGCCAGGCCGGGAATGACAGCACAGTATTTCAGTCAACCTCTCGTGGTGCCCCGGAATGAAAGACCGGGGATAATCGGGAAGCCGGTGAGAATCCGGCACTGCCCCCGCAACGGTAAATGGTGAGAGACAGGCGCGCCCAAGCGGCGTCATAAAAGCCGGGTCTTGCGCGGTCAACCGCATAGCCAAAGTCCGGAGACCGGCCCTGGAGGTATTTCGATGATTTCGGTGGGCAGATCTCGAAATGCGGCAGCCAAGGGGCTCTCCCTGCCGTGGCACTCTTGCCCCGTTTCCCTTTCAGGAGTCAAAGGAAAATGGGTTTCAAACTAAATCATCTCGCGCTGCTTTGCGGTGCATTTACCTCTGTTCCCGTCATGGCGAGCGTGACGCCCAAGGCTGTGGATGAACAGCTGGTGGTCATTGGCCGTCAGGATGACACGCCGCTCAATATTGCTGCCAATGTGGTGGTCATAGATGCCGCCGATATTCAGCAAAGTGGTGCCAGTAATCTGAGCGAGTTGCTGCGTGGCCGCAGTGGCATTCAAATATCCGACAATAACTCAGGGCCTGTGCTGGCGATGCGCGGTTTTTCGGCCAGTCAGGCGGTGAATAACACCCTGATACTGATTGATGGTCGCCGACTCAACAATATCGATATTGCCGCTCCCAGTCTGAGTGCCATTGCAGTCAATCAGATTGAAAGGGTGGAGATCCTATCCGGCAGTGCCGGGGTGCTTTATGGCGATCAGGCCGTCGGTGGGGTGATCAATATTATCACCAAGGCACCCAATGCCAGCGGTGGCAACCTGACCCTCTCAGGTGGCAGCTTCGATACCTACGAAGGCCGTGGCGATCTGTCCGGTGCCATCAATGACAACTGGCGTTACTATTTGGCTGCTGCTTATAACGAGAGTGACAACTACCGTAAAAACAATGCCAACGAAACCGGTTCTGTGCTGGGGCGTCTGCAATATGATTCAGAGTTGACCAACTTCTTTGTCGAAGGCAGTTACTACGATAATAAGCGTCAGACCCCTGGTGCGTTGACCAAGGCACAGTTTGAGGTCGATCCTCGCCAGGCGACATCGACGCCGGGGGATTACAACCATGAGATGACTTCCGCCTGGCGTGCTCATATTCAGCGCCAGGTGCACGCCAACTGGGCTTTGGTTGCGGACCTTAACTACAGTGACACTCTAGTGTCCAGCGTCAGCTATGGCAGCCCAGGTCGGAATGAGCGCTCGTTGTTGGAATTCAACCCCAAGGCGCTTGGGCGTTATCAGACCCGCAATGGTGAGCTGAGCATAGTCATAGGTGCAGATATTCAACGGGGTGAAACCGAGTTCGATCTCAGTTATATGCAGCGCAGCAATACCCAAACCATGACCAGCACCTATCTACAGGCCAATGTGCCACTGACCAGCAGCCTGAGCTATGTGGTGGGTGGGCGCTATGCCAAGGTCAAGGATGAACTCAAGGATGGTAAAGTTTATCCCAATGGCATAGATCTGGATGAAGACGCTCACGCGCTCGAGTTGGGGCTCAACTATCGGCCGCTGGAAGGCCACAGATTTTATCTTCGCGGTGATGAGAGCTTCCGTTTCGCCAAGGTCGATGAGCAAGCTTATACGCCGCCAACGGTCGTCGGCCTCAAGCCGCAGACCGGCCGTTCCATTGAAGCCGGCTGGGATTGGACCTTGAGCAACCAGAGCCTGCGTCTGAACCTGTACCGGCTGTCGCTGGAAGATGAAATTGTCTTTGATCCCAGTGCCGATATGCCTATCGGCGGCGCTTTCCCCGGTGCCAACGTCAATGCCGATGCTTCCCGTCGTTATGGCGCCAGCCTCGACTGGGACTGGCAGCTCAATGAGATGCTGCAGTTGGGACTTGAGTACAACTATATCGATGCCGAATTTACTGAAGGCGCCAACAAAGGCAAATCTCTCTCCTGGGTGGCCGAGCATTCAGGGCGTGTCTACACCAGTGTGGACTTTGGTCAGCACTGGCAGCTATTTGTCGAGGGCCAGTATTTGGGTGACAGATATATGGAAGGTGACAATGGCAATCAGCACGATAAACTGGACAGCTACTGGCTGGGAAATATCGCCCTCAACTACAGCCGTGATGCCTGGCTTGCCAGCCTGAGGGTCGACAACCTGTTTGACAAGCAATATGCCAGCTCAGGTTATTTCAGTACCTGGGGCGATGGTTATTACTCAGGAAGCGGACGGGCGCTGAGATTCAGCGTCAGCTATCGCTTCTGATAGCATAGAAAGCCGGGGTTTCCCGGCTTTTTTCTGCCCGTATTTCTATCGGTTGTAGTTTAGAACCTGGGCCTTTTCGAGCACCGACAAGGAGGCAAGAGTCGAAATATGAAAGCTGATTTTAGGTATGGTTTGAGAGGCGGGGTTATAGCCCTGTTGTCGCTGTTTTTGCTGGCGTGCTCAGAACCCAAGCTGGCTTATATCGGCAGTAATGGCAAACTGCTGGCCTTCGGTGACAGCCTGACCCAAGGCGTGGGTGCCAAGGCCGGGCATGATTATCCCAGCCGTCTGGCTGAGTTGTGCCGTTGTGAGGTGATCAACGCCGGGATTTCCGGTGAGCAATCGGCTGCCGGGCTTGAGCGTTTGCCGGCGCTGCTGGATGAAACCGAGCCGGATCTGCTTATTTTGCTTGAAGGCGGTAACGATATTCTCCGCGGTCGCAGCCAGGCGCAATTGGCGCAAAACATTGAGACCATGTTACTTGAGGCCAAAGAGCGGCAAATTCCGGTAGTGCTGCTGGCTGTGCCGCAAAAGAGTCTGTTGCTGTCACCTCTGCCTTTATATGCCGAACTGGCCGACAAGCACGGTGCCATATTGCTGGAGGATACTCTATCTGAGCTTTTGCGTTCAAACGAGCTCAAGTCAGATAATGTACATCTTAATCAACAGGGTTATTTACGTTTGGCACAAATCATCTTCTCCAAGCTGCAGGAGGCGGGCGCTTTTTGATGCTACTTTTTTGATTCTATTTAGCAAAAAGCGGGCTAATTATCGATTGAACTTGACCCTGGTGGGCGTTTTGTGGGTAAATTCTCTGCCATAATAAATGGCAATAGTGCCTTCATAATAAATAACAGCAGGTTTAAAGAATCACATGACAGATCTTGAGCAGCAGGTTTTTACTCAAGTGCGTGCCATTATTGCCAACGAAGAGCAGGTGATAGGGCGCCGCGGCATCCTGATCCCGCTTAAGAAGGCTATTATTGCCGATGGTGATATCCGCAATGTGATCGATATTGTCGCGACCGATCCCGCGCTGGCAGCCCATTTGCTGTGGCGCAGCAATAACGCGCTCTCACCTTCAGTCCAGCCCAACCGCAGCCTCAAGGATGCCTTGGTGCGCCTTGGACAGGTCAATATCTACCGTTATGCCTTTAGTTTCTATCTTAAGGAGCGGCTCGATGAATTGCCGCAGCCATATCGCAAGCTGGTACAAGGCTATTGGCGTTTGACCGAGTCAGTGGCGATCGAATCTGTGGACAGTTTGCATCAGATGCAAGGGGTACAGATAGACGCGGACGAAGTGCAGACTCTGGCACTATTCAGCGTATTCGGTCAGATAATAGCCCTGACAGCGTTTGCTTATCTCAACGCCGAAGCCGAGCAATGCTTTCCGCTGGGCATTATCAAGACATTAATAGATACCCAGCAGCAGACGCTGACGGTGGAAGCCTTTGAATCTCTGGGGTTGGATGATGAGCTGCAAAGCGAGTTTATGGTTGCTCATAACCTGAGACAGACCCGGGATCCCAATTCGCCCGGACTGGTACTGAGAAGGGTATTGTCCCAGCGCGGTCTGCTGCTGAATCCTCTCTAGATGCTTTGTGACTGCCGCCGCCTTTAAGGGACGGTGGCAGCCGCTCAGTCAGTGTCTGTCCTGACGCTGTAATCCCTCTTTGGCAATCAATTCCAGCAGCCTTTGCAGTTGCACTCTATTGCTGCTGTCGCGGCGGTAGGCACCGAACAGCGGCCGTTTCAGGCCTTCCTGCCCCAGTTTCACCGAGGTCAGGCTCAAGCCCTGGGCTTCGGTCAGTGACCAACTGGGTAAGGCCGCTACCCCTTCTTTACAGGCGATGCGTTGCAGCAATACATTGGTGAGATCGCAGCGTTTTTGTGGGCCAGGCACCACCCCGGCCGGTTCGAGGAAGTGACGGAAAATATCCAGCCTTTCCAGCGGTACCGGATAACTGATGATAGCTTCCCCGGCCAGTTGCTGCGGCAGAATATAGCTGTTGCCTGCCAGCGGGTGATCTTTGGCCATCACCAGTCTCACCTCAAAATCAAACAGATGCTGGTAGGCAAGGGCATGGCCGGGTACAGGATCTGAGGTTAGCACTATATCCAGCTCACCGGTTTCCAGTGCATTGAGTGAGTCGAACAGGTGGCGGCTGGAGAGATCCAGATTGGCATCCGGATAAGACTGATGAAAGGCTTCCATCACAGGCATTAACCAGCGAAAGCAGCTGTGGCACTCAATACCCACCTTCAAGGGGCCGCAGTTTCCTGATAGGCCTCGCTTGAGTACAAATTCGGTTTCCTGTACCCGAGGTAATATCTCTTCTGCCAGGGTCAGCAGACGACTACCTTCAAGCGTGAAGGTCAGAGGTTTGCTTTTGCGGACAAATACCTGGGAGTTAATCCGGGTCTCCAGCTCTTTAATTTGGTGCGACAGTGCCGACTGGGTGACAAAACGTTTCTTCGCCGCGCCGGCCAGACTGCCACTTTCTTTCAGTGCTATCAGAGTACGAAGGTGTCTCAGTTCTATCATTTCCTCTCCACATGAATGCCGCTCATGTTGCCCTTGAATTCAATTCGGTTGCCTGTGTTGAGACTAACACAATAAACTTCTAGACGTCCAGACGCCCATGTTTATTTGTTGTATTCCGGCGTCATCAGTCATTTGCCGCATGTTTTATAAAGGATGGTATACATTATGCGATTAAACAGTCTTGGCTTTCCCCGTATCGGGCGTCGACGTGAACTCAAGTTTGCTTTGGAGAAGTATTGGCGTGGTGAGTCCAGCGTGGCCGAATTAGAAAGCGTTGCCAATGAGCTTAGGCGCACCCATTGGCAGTGGCAGGCTGATGCCGGGGTGGAGCTGTTACCGGTCGGCGATTTTGCTTACTATGATCAGGTACTGACCCTGAGTGCGACTCTGGGGGTTATCCCAGAGCGTCACAGTGATGGCGGCGCTGTCAATCTCGATACCCTGTTCCGGATTGCCCGTGGCCGAGCGCCCAGTGGCAAGCATGCGCCGGCGTCTGAAATGACCAAGTACTTCAACACCAACTACCATTATCTGGTGCCTGAGCTCAGCGAAGATCAACGCTTCGATATCGCCTGGGAACAGTTGTTTGAAGAGGTGACCGAGGCTCAGGCGTTGGGCCACACCGCCAAGCCGATACTCTTGGGGCCGGTCACTTTCCTGTATCTGTCCAAAACAGTGGGTTCAGAGTTCGACCGTTTGACACTGCTGCCGGCGCTGCTGGAATGTTATCAAACCATTCTGGCCCGATTTGCCGCCCAAGGCGTTGAATGGGTGCAATTGGATGAACCTGCGCTGGCACTTGAGCTGGATGACAACTGGCAGCAGGCCTTTAATCAGGCCTACGGCGTGTTCAAGTCGGCGCCGTTCAAGCTGTTGCTGGCAACCTATTACGGCACTGTCGCCCACCATCAAAGTCTGTTGTCGGCACTGCCGGTGGCGGGTATTCACCTGGATCTGGTAACGGCGCCCGAGCAGTTGCAGGCCTTTGCTGGTGCATTGGCACCCGAGCAGGTGTTGTCGGTTGGGGTGATCAACGGCCGTAACGTCTGGGCCGCCGATCTGGATCTTGTGGCCGAGCAGTTGGCGCCACTGGCACGGGATCTGGGAGACCGGCTCTGGCTCGCTACTTCCTGCTCCCTGTTGCATACCCCGGTGGATCTTGAGGTGGAAACCGCGCTGGCGCCCGAGCTCAAGAGCTTACTGGCCTTTGCCCGGCAAAAACTCACCGAGTTGCAGGAGCTCAAGGCGCTTTTGGAGGCGCCTGAGACTGAAAATGCCAAAGCCGTGGTCACCCGTTGCCGGAGTCGGCGCGCGGCCAGGGCGCAGGGGCGTAATCAACCGCTCAGTGCCAGAATTGATGCCTTGATTGCGGCTGATTACGACCGAAACCATGAGTTTGAGGTGCGCAGACAAGCCCAGCAGGCCAGGTTCAAGCTGCCTTTGTTGCCGACGACTACCATAGGTTCATTCCCGCAGACGGCGGCCATTCGTAACCTGCGTAGCCGCTGGCGCAAGGGGGAGTTGGACGATACGGTATACACAGAGCAACTGCAACAGGTGACCCGGGATACCATAGAACGTCAGCTCAAGCTGGGAATAGATGTGCTGGTACACGGTGAAGCCGAGCGCAACGACATGGTGGAATACTTTGGTGAACAGCTCGACGGCGTAGGTTTTACCAAACATGGCTGGGTGCAGAGTTATGGTTCCCGTTGCGTTAAGCCGCCGCTGATCTATGCCGATGTGACCCGTCCCAAGGCGATGACAGTCGAGTGGGCCGAGTATGCCCAGAGTCTAACCGATAGACCGGTGAAAGGCATGCTGACCGGGCCTGTGACCCTATTGCATTGGTCCTTTGCCCGCGAGGATATCAGCCGCGAACAGATAGCGACTCAGTTGGCTCTGGCGATACGCGATGAAGTGGTGGCATTGGAGCAGGCGGGCATAGGCATTATTCAGATTGATGAGCCGGCTTTTAGGGAAGGTTTGCCGCTTAAACGCAGCGATTGGGCCCATTATCTCGATTGGGCTGTGGCCGCCTTCAAGCTCAGCGCCGCCGGGGTCAGGGACGAGACCCAAATTCACACCCATATGTGCTACAGCGAATTCAACGACACTATTGCCGCAATTGCCGCCATGGATGCCGATGTGATCACCATAGAAACATCGCGCTCACGGATGGAGTTGTTGAATGCCTTTGAAGACTTTGACTATCCCAATGAAATCGGCCCCGGGGTTTACGATATTCACTCCCCCAACATTCCAACAGTGGAGGCCATGGTGAGCCTGATTGAAAAGGCGGCGCAGAAAATTCCTCTGCGCCAGCTCTGGGTTAACCCGGATTGCGGCTTGAAGACCCGTAATTGGGAGGAAGTTGAGCCGGCTTTAAAGAACATGGTTGATGCCACCAGGGAGTTGCGACGTCGACTCGGGTGATAAAATTCTGTGGTTAATAACAGTCAGGGGCGCAATGCGCCCCTGATGTTGATTGACTTCAACGCGGTAAAGATTCAACTCATGCTTATTCCCAGTATCATCAGGCCCACAGTGCCCATGATGATCAAGCTTGAAAAGATTGTGCCCAGAATGGCGAAGATTTTCTGCCGCTCTTTTTGTACCAGGCCACCAATACCCAACCCCAAAGACACCAGACAGACCAGCATCATAAAGATGATCATTAACCCTACAAGAACCGCTTCCATGGAGTTTTCATCCATGCCGCCCGGTGTTGTTGTTTCCAGGGTTCCGGCAACAATAAAAGTAATAAACAGGGCGATTCCACTCAATATGCTGGTGACAAATGAGGCTATCCCTGGACCTGAATGTTTTAATTGCATGGCAATCCCTTGATTTTTTCTGATGGTTATCCAACTGAGAAATATACAGAAACTGAGGGAAATATGCCATCGGCCATTTCTGTCTATACTCAGGTCAGCAACCGGACTCAGATAACTATCAGGAGAAGCCCCATGAGCCATGTATACAAGATAATAGAACTGACAGGTTCATCCCCCATCAGCTCAGACGAAGCGGTCAAGAATGCCATCGCGGCGGCCAGTCAGTCGCTGCACAATCTGCGCTGGTTTGAAGTGATAGATACCCGCGGCCACCTGGAAGCCGGTGTCATCGCTCATTGGCAGGTCACCATCAAAGTGGGTTTTACCCTGGATTAGACTTGAATTTAGGCATCTCTTGGCAGGCCTTTTTCCACTATCCGGATCAGGCGTCCTGTCTTGCGGGCGGGAATGGGCACTGTGTCCTTGCCGCTGAGTTTTTCTGCCTGCTGCGCCAGTGCCCACGTTATGTGCTCGGCGACAAGCTCCGAGGCATCTGTCAGTCGCGCCTGCAGGGCGACAACTATGGTTTCACTGCCGGGGGCATTGCCCAGCGCCACTGCAATATTACGTAGCCAGCGTTCATGACCTATGCGGCGAATGGCGCTGCCTTCGGTGTTTTTCAAAAACTCGGTCTTGCTCCAGGCGAACAGCTCCAGCAGTTTGGGTTGCTTAAGTTGTGGCCTTAGATGAAAGTCTGTCTCTGCAGTCAAAGGGGCGGCGCGGTTGATGGGGCATACCAGCTGACAGTCATCGCAACCGTAGATGCGATTGCCGAGCAGTGGTCGAAACTCCAGCGGAATGCTGCCGGCCAGCTCTATGGTGAGGTAGGAGATACAGCGGCGCCCATCGACCACATAAGGCTCGACTATGGCGCCGGTTGGGCAACTTGTGATGCAGGCAACGCAGGTGTTGCAGCCTTCGGCTATGGCGACATCCAAGGGTAGCGGCAGGTTCACCAGCAGTTCGCCGAGGAAAAACCAACTGCCGGCCTCATGGTTGAGGATCAGTGAGTGTTTACCTGTCCAGCCGATCCCGGCCTTTGCTGCCAGCGGCCGTTCCAGAATGGGAGCCGAGTCGACGAAGGGCCGAAAGCCACTGCCTTCAAGTTGCAGGGTTTTGAGCGCTTCATCTATGCGCTCGCCCAACTTTTTCAAGCGATTACGCATCAGCTTGTGATAGTCGCGGCCACCGGCATAACGGGAGATATAGCCAAGGTTAGGATCTTTGAGATTGAAGGCAAACCCCGCTTCTGGCGGCAGATAGTCCATCCGTACTGAGATGACTCGCAAAGTGCCGGGATGCAACTCGGCCGGGCGGGCCCGCATCATGCCGTGGCTGGCCATATAGCCCATTTCACCGTGATAGCCCTTATCGAGCCAGGCCTGTAACCTGGGCTCTTCGCGGCGAAGATCTGTATCTGTGATCCCCACTTGAGCAAAACCCAGCTCTTTGCCCCAGGCCTTTATGTCGCGGGCAAGCTTTCCAAGCATACAGGGATCAAATTGTGGTGGTTGAGGAGCTGACATGAACAGAGGCTGACCGGGAAAAAGACCTGATTATATCAGTAAAGCAGAATCGCTCACAGTTGCCGCAAACGGCGATTTTGGCTTTTGTCGGTGCTATGCTGAAACCGAGGGGGAATGAATATATGCCGACAATTAAGCCTCTGTTTTGGGCCTGCTTGATTGTGTGTGGCTGCATTTTTGCTGGTTTCGTCCAGGCCGGGAATGAGTCTCCCGAGTCCAGACTTGTGCCTCTGAGGCTTTTGACCGAAGCCTGGCCACCCATGAGCTATGAATACCAAGGACAAACTGATGGTTATGCCGTTGCTTTGGTAAAGGCGTTGAACCACAAAGTCACCGCCACCGATGATGAGCCAGTCATAGAGATCTTGCCTTGGGCCCGCGCCATAAATATGGCAACTCATCATGCCAATATCCTGTTATTTGCCACTTCTATTGATAAACAGCGACGGCAGCAATTTGATTTTGTTGGCCCGATTGCCGAAACCCGTATCCAGCTTTATGCCCGCATGGATGATGATTTCACTCCGGCAGATCTATCACAGGCGGCTGCGGCCGGTAATATAGCGATTTATCGTCACTCTCCGGCGCAAAGGTTGTTGAGGGATATTGCGGATGAGCGGTTGCTAATCTCGGGGTTTCCTCAGTATTCGGCCAGGCAGTTGCTGCATAAGCGGGTGCGTTATTGGTGTCAGGCAGAGATCGCGGTTCAGGGCGTCTTGCGGCAATTGGATCAACCGTTGACTGCTGTGAGACCTGTGCTGGAATTGGCACACTTGCGGTTATATCTGGCGTTCTCCAGTGGCACAGATCCTGCGCGAGTCGAAGCCTGGCACAAGGCGCTGCTGGCATTGCAGCGAAGTGGCGAATTTGATGCTCTGTATTTTGAATGGTTTGGAGCAAAGGCATCACTGCCTGAGGCTGAAGTGTTATGGCATAGCCACTGAATTACTGATTGGTGGGGGAGGTTCAGGCGCTTTCTACCCTATTACGCCCTTTATTTTTGGCGCGGTATAGAGCGTTATCTGCCAGTTTCAGCAGCTCTGAAAATTGTAACTCGGTATTGAGAGTCGCCACCCCGGCACTGATGGTGACTCTGGACTCGCCTGCAAGCGCCTCTGGACTTGACTCTGCCAAGGTTTGACGTAAACGCTCAGCAATCTTCAGGCATTCTTCTCGACTGGTTTCCGGCAACAGCAGCAGAAACTCTTCACCACCGATCCGCCCCAGTAGATCTTGCTCACGAATAAGCGTTTGGCTCACGCTCGCCAGATGTTGCAGTACCTTATCACCGCCATCATGACCAAACTGGTCGTTGATATCCTTGAAGTTATCGGCATCAAACAGAATAACAGACATAGGTACGCCTGAATGTTTGGCCTGATTGAATAACGCTTCTCCCCTTTGATAGGTATAGCGTCGGTTGGCCAACTGAGTGAGATGATCCGTATGGGCTATCTTCTGAAATTGACGTGACCTTCCGGTTTGTTTATAGGCCAGAATCGCCATAATGAAAATAATGATGCTGGCAAGGATCAGCACCGCCAGCTGCAACAGGCGGTTTTGCTGCAGTATCTGCACCTCCTGTTCTTTGAGACGCTCGCTTTCCAGCAGACGTTGGTTTTCTTTTGCCATGCGGTCGGCATTGAAGCGGGTACGCATCTCTGTGGTGCGGTATGACTGAAGCTTACTATCCAGTTCAGAATGCAGGGAGATATATGATTTGAGCACGTTTGTTGATTCTTGCCAAAGTCCCTGTGCGGCCAATACTTCACTTTTGAGCAGATAGAGTTCGGCCAATCCCCTGTCATTACTGATATCCCGAAAACTCTGTTCTGCCTTGGCCAAGGGGACCATAGCTTGTTCCGCCTGACCTTGGCGCAGCAGCACATCGGCGCTGTAGAGTTGCATAAAGCTGTAAAAGCCACCCTGTTGCTCGGTCACAAATGGTTTGGCGCGTTCCAATGCCTGTTTGGCATCCTCTATTCTGTCGAGTTTCAACAGCGAACCAGCCATATTGACCGAAACTCCTGCGGCTTCGACAGTCATTCCTTGTCGTTTGAGATAGTTGTAAGACTGCTGGAATTTGGTTACAGCCGCTTCGAAATCTCCCAATTCCTCGAGAGCTATGGCCATCTCGCCATTGACAATATAGGCTTGTTCTTCATGGCCTCCTTGGCGATAAGCCTGTTCCAATTGGCGGTAATAGTTGAGTGCACTCTGCGGATCGCCGAAACGACGAAAGCTGGTAGCGAGATCAACCAAGTTGTAGCGGCTCCAATAATCCAGTTTGAGTTGTTCATAGAGCTGTTGGGCGGTCAGAAGATCTTCCAATGCCAGTGCAAAATTGCCCTGAAAAGAATACATGGCACCACGCATACTGCGGGCATCCGCGATTAACCGGCGGTCTTCGAGTTGGTAGGCTTGTTGTAAGGCTTGGTCATAGTCGGCTTTGGCCTGCTCCATATTACCTTTGAGTTGAGAGTACCAACCATGGCACAGGCGAAAGTCGGTCAGGGCTTCCGGATAAGCTTGATTTTCAGCCATCTGTTCTTGGGTATTGGCGTAATCTATTGCAGCATCAACCTTGGCATTATTATTGATGTCATAGCTCCAACAGCGGGCGCGCCTGAGTCTTACTTGGCGATCAAGATCTTTATCTGCCAACAATTGGGCTATCCGCTCTAGAGTTTGCTCCACCTTGGCAACATTATTGACCTGCCCATTTTCAAGCAGTTTGAATAACTTATCTGCCTCGGGGTTATCCAATGCCTGAGCGAGCGGAACCATGCCGGACAAAAGTAGCAGAGCGAAGGCTGATTTCAAAAAGTATGACTTCACGCTTACCGATAGAGATATGTTTATATTATGTTACTAAGCATACGCACCAGGGCATTGGCTGACCAGCAATAAATCGTTAAATTTGCGCACCAAGTAGGGTTTCATCCAATGCCTGTTACCTGGTTTTGAGCCCGCTTGGCTCCGTTATTTCGCTGACTTTTTGGTATTTTCATGGTGCCAATTGGAGATGGATTGCTGTTTCATGCCGGTGCTATACTCGCCGCCAATCGCTTTTAGACGGAATACACAATGACTCAAGTTGATGCTCAATACCGGCAACAGGCACATAGTGCCGCCATCAATATCTGCTCTCAAGTTCTGCCCATGGATAAGTTGCCGACGGCGCTGAAAGAAGCCTATGACAGTCTGTTTGAACAACTGCTGGATGATAAGGAGTCTGAGTTCAAACAGGCTTGGGACAAGCTGCCGCCAAGTGCTGCCAAGTTGCTGCCCAGAGCCGATTTTCACGGCTTTTTTATCGCTTCGGCCTGGTTGCAACTGAGTTTGATGGCCCAGGATATCGCCCAGTTGGCGGATACCGACGAGGCTATTGCCGAGCAGGAATATAGCGGCATATATGATCGTATTTCACAGTCGGCGCTCAAGGAGAGTGTGCGCAAGTTGAAAAAGGCCCGTACCGATAGGCGCTTGCTCAACAGTATTCGAGATGTGATAGCCAATGGCTAAATAAAAAACCGGCATTATCTTCTTAATATGCCGGTTTTTTATGTGTGCGGACGCTCTTAGAAGGAAGTACGCTTGTAGCGGCGATACTCAGGCTGCCAGAAATTACTCTCGATAGCCTGTTGCAACATCTCATCGGAAGTCGGCAATGCGTGGCCTTGCTCGATGGCGACCTTGCCGACGGCAAAGGCGATGTGCTTGCTGACCTTCTGGATCTCTTCCAGCTTAGGCAGCAGGGAACCACTGCCGTTGAGCGCCAGCGGCGAGCATTCTGCCAAGGCGCGGCTGGAGGCCATCAGCATCTCATCGGAGACCCGCTTGGCACCACTGGCCAATACCCCAAGGCCTATGCCGGGGAAGATATAGCTGTTGTTGCACTGGGCGATTTCATAGGTCTGGTTGTCTATGACCACAGGCTCAAAGGGGCTGCCGGTGGCAACCAGCGCCTGGCCATTGGTCCAATGCAGAATATCTTTGGGCGTGGCTTCAACCCGGCTGGTGGGGTTGGACAGCGGGAACACTATCGGTCTTGGGCAGTGGCTGTGCATGGCGCGGATGATCTCCTCGCTGAACAGCCCAGGGGCGCCGGAAACCCCGATAAGCACTGTCGGCTTGCCGTTGTTGACCACATCCAGCAATGAGATGTTGTCACCGAAGTTGCTCCATTGCTGCAGCTCTTCGCGCTTTTGCGCCAGCTTCTGCTGGAATGGCAACAGGTTGGGCATATTGTCCTGCAACAATCCCCAGCGATCGACCATAAACACCTGGCGTCTGGCCTGCTCATCACTTATCCCTTCGGAAACCATCTGCGCAATAATCGCTTCGGCGATGCCGCAACCTGCGCTGCCGGCGCCGAGGAAGGCAACTCTTTGCTGGCTCAACTGAGTGCCGGCGGCCTTACAGGCGGCGAGCAGTGAGCCAACTGTGATGGCGGCGGTTCCCTGAATGTCATCGTTGAAACAGCAGTATTTATCCTTGTAACGTTCCAGCAGCGGCATGGCGTTTTTCTGGGCGAAGTCTTCGAACTGGATCAAGGCCTCGGGCCAGCGGCGATGAACCGCCTGCATAAAGGCTTCAATAAATTCCAGATATTCTTCACCGCCTATGCGCTGGTGGCGCCAACCCATATACATGGGATCTTCCAGCAGATGCGGATTATCTGTTCCCACATCCAAGGTGATGGGCAGAGTGTAAGCCGGGCTGATGCCGCCGCAACTGGTATAGAGCGACAACTTTCCAATCGGGATCCCCATACCGCCGATCCCTTGATCGCCGAGTCCCAAAATACGCTCACCATCGGTAACTACTATCACCTTCACCTTGTGACGGGTGGAGTTGTTGAGTATGTCGTCGATGCGATCCTTGTTCGGATAGGAGATAAACAGGCCGCGGTTACGGCGGTAGTCTTTGGAGAAGCGTTCACAGGCCAACCCGACGGTTGGGGTGTAGATGATAGGCATCATCTCTGTGATGTGGTTCTGAACCAGACGATAGAAGAGGGTCTCGTTGGTGTCCTGGATATTGCGCAGATAGATATGCTTGTCCAGATCATTGCTGAAGTTCTTGAACTGATCGTAGGCACGTGAGGCCTGCTCTTCGATCGTTTCAATCACGTAGGGCACCAAGCCTTCGAGGTTGAAGAAAATACGCTCTTCCTCGGTAAATGCACTACCTTTGTTGATCAACGGCGCTTCGAGAATAGCCGGACCGGCAAAAGGCAGATATAAGGGGCGTTTATTATCGTCCATGGCTAACCTTTTATGTTCTTTGTTGGTGGATGACGGGCTGTGATCTAAATCCGCATAGATTACCACGAAATGTGATCTTTGTTGCCTGCGGGCGAGGGCTTGAGCAAAAATTTTGTTTAAAACGCGGCAAACCGGATTGGCCTGAGCCTAAGAGGGTAACGACACAAAACAAAGAACCAGGCGGATGCCTGGTTCCAAAGGAGAAATCAGTCGTTGCTTGTTGGCTTACTTACCGCGATATTTAAGTGACAAGCCCTTGATAAAGTTACGCATTAACTGATCACCACAATAGCGGTAATGCTTGTGCTCCGGGTTGCGGAACAGGGCGCTCAGCTCAGCCTTGCCGATACGGAAGTTGGCCAGTTCAAGAATGGCAATAATATCTTCTTCTTTCAGTTCCAAGGCGATTCTGAGTTTCTTGAAGATGATGTTGTTGTTCAGGCTGGATAGCGGCTGCGGAATGCCACTGCCGGGACGCAGGCCGCGTTTGTCGATGATCACGGCATCGAGAAATTGGCACAGGGTGCGATCGTCACAGGGACGGAACCCTTCTTCATCTTCTTTCTTGAGCAGGCCGGCCAGCTCAGCTTCACTCATTTCACGCTTCATTTTAGCGTAGAGACGCAATACCTTGGAGTCGTTGAAATTAAAGACAAAGCGCAAGCGGCGCAGAATATCGTTGTTGGTCATGAATGTCCCTGGGCCGGTTTGACTCCCGGCTTAGTTTTAACACTGTCTGGCGATTGACTTAGGTGCGTTAGGCGCGGAGGCTCCGCAGTATTGCGGCATTATACCTAAAAGCCGGGCAGATTTGCCGCTTTTTCCAGTGGACAGTTCGCGGCCGTTTCGCGCACCGCTTGTCGCAGCTTGTCGTGAAGGGCGAACACCCGGCCTATATCTTTGAGTGACCAAGAGGTGTTTTCCAGCACCAGCAGATTGAAGCCCGAGTCCGGATAATAAATCGCCGTGCTGATATAACCCGCTATGTAACCACTGTGGCTGAACTCCAGGGGCAACTCAGGGCTCAGTTGTATTCCGGCGGCATAATTCAGCTCGCCCCAACGATGGGGGCGTTTGCCTCTTGGCGCCAGCAGTTGCAGATAGCCGCCAGGGCTCAGTAGTTGCCCCTGATGCAGGGCCTGCTGAAAGTCGGCAAAGGCAGAGGCGGAGCCAATAAGGGCGCCGCTGGCCAGCAGCTTATCTGTGAGAGTCAACTGCTCGGCCACGCTCTCAAAGCCGCTGTCTGTCTCGGTTCTTCCTATCGCCAGATGGGGTAACTGTTCCTGGATACTTTCAATACTGCCGGTGCGGGCCTTGAGCTCAAGCCCCTCGGCATCAAAGAAGCGTTGCAGCAATTGAGTACTGCTGCTGCCGTTACGCTTGAGGATCTCGGCCAGCAGCCAATAATTGTCATTGCTGTATTTAAAATCGCTGCCCGGGGTGAACAGCAAGGCTTGTCCTTGGATGCCTATGCCGGATGTGTGGCTCAGCAACATGGCGACTGTGATGGCCGGATCCAGTTCGGCCTTTTTGCCGAGCAGGGCGGCGGCGCTGTCATTGAGCTTGAAATCGCCTCTTTCTATCGCCCGCATCACCAAGACGGCAAACACTTGCTTTGATAGTGAACCCAGCACAAATTGGCTATCAGAGGTGATGGGTTTGCCCAGGCTTTCTCCGGCCGCATGGCTCAGCAGTGTCTTTTTACCTTGCCTTAACTCGATTACGCCGCTGAAGGGCAGGGGGTTTTGCTTGATTATCAGCTGTAGCTGTTGTGTCAGCTCTTGGCTGTGGCAGGCAGATGGCGCCGAACCCTTGCCTGGTGCCGGCTCTAGTTTGGGCCCTGGCGCCGCGCTCAGGCTTAAAGTGAATCCCAGCATGCAGGCCATGGTGATGCCTTTGACTGTCGATGAGAGGTTTGGCCCTAAAAAGCGCGGCTTTGCCAGCGGTGAGCAGTTCATGCAACTTCCTTATTTGATGTAGCAATACCAATAGATAAACAGCAGCGCAAAGCCAAACAGGTAACCGAGTCCCAGCCAGCCCCAGAGTTGCATGCCCTTGCCGTAACGGATCTCAGTCGGCAGGGTTTTGGAACTCATCAGCCGTAGATTCAACCAGGCAAAAATGCAGGTGGTCATAAAGGCCTGGATCATCACCAATTCCAACAGTGATAGCAAGGCACCCTTGAAGAACAGGAACAGCAGCAAGGCCAGCAGCGAC
The DNA here is from genome assembly GCF_000813075.1 of Shewanella sp. ECSMB14102. NCBI lineage: Bacteria > Pseudomonadati > Pseudomonadota > Gammaproteobacteria > Alteromonadales > Shewanellaceae > Shewanella > Shewanella sp. ECSMB14102. Next base: position 18,653 of record NZ_JWGX01000051.1, on the reverse strand, counting down.
ATAACCAGCAGGATCACCGCCAGGCGTTTACCGCTGGGGCGGCGCTCAAGCAGCAGGCGCCAACCGGCATCCAGGGGGCGGCTGTAACCATTGAGCACAGTGACAGTGGTGGAGAAAATACACAACAGCGCCACCAAGGCGATAAGCATACGGCTCCACTCCCTGAGCACGCTGGCGTAGAGGGAGATCAACTGCCCGGTAAACTGGGCTCCCGAGTCGGCAAAGGAGGCTCCTGAGTCATGCATGGTACCGGCACCCAGGTTGAGAAACACCAGTGCCAGCACTGCGGCGCGAAATCCGTCGGCATCGACTATGCCAACCAGGCTTATCAGGGCGTTATTGCCGGATTGTCCGGCGGTTTCCTGCTTGAGTTTCTTCAGACCGAACAGGCGCATCAGTGGCCGCTGAATAAGCGCCATGTCGGTGATTTTATCCAAGGGCACAGTATTTTCGGTGCGGGTCAGTAGGCCGCGGCGCACCACTAGCTTACGCTCGGTCAGCTCGGCGCTTATGTTGGCGATATTATCGGCAAAGCGAGCCTGAAGCAGTGGCGCGGCGGCTGTGGACATGGCGACTTCCTATATCAGTAAAATCAAATTTACCTCGGGTAGAGGCATTGACTTTAGATATTAAAGAGTTAAGTTGAATCGGTAAATGTTAAAAAAATATGACAACACGGAAGTTTGTAGTCGTGGTTGTTTTCCACAAAAACAGCTGAAGAAATTAGGGATAATTATGAACAGACCTCACCTTGTCCTGAGTGCCTGCGCCGTCGCACTTGCCTTGACCCCTACCGGAGAATCCTTCGCGGCCGAGGAGTCTGTGGAGCGTATCGAAGTCACAGGCTCGCGGATCAAACGTACCGATATGGAAGGCCCATCGCCCATTCAATCCATAGGCAAGGAAGATATTGCCAACATGGGCTACGACAACCTGCAGCAGTTGCTGGAAAGAATGCCGGCGGCCGGGGCCGGCACTTTCTCCACCCGCGGCAACAGCCAGGACTCTACCGCCAACGGTGCCGCCGCCATCAGCCTGCGTGGCATGGGGCCGGATGCAACCTTAGTGCTGATCAATGGTCGCCGGGTTTCCATCAGCGCCTTTGCCGAAGGGGTCAGCAATTCTTTTGTCGATATCAACAGCATTCCCGTATCGGCCATTGAGCGGATAGATATACTCAAGGACGGCGCCTCGGCCATCTATGGCTCGGATGCCATCGCCGGGGTGGTCAACATAGTGCTGAGGAAAAACATCGAAGGCATTGAAGTCAATCTCGGCTATGGCGCCACAGATGGCCCCAATTACAACGAAAAGACCGCCAGTCTGGTGTGGGGCACCATGAGTGACAAGGGCAGCGCGTCTGTGATCCTGGATTACTTCAGCAACTCGACCCTGAGCGCCGATGAGATGGGGCAGTTTGGTACCGCCAATCAGTCGCCCTGGGGCGGGGAGGATTTCCGTTCCTCGCGGGGCTTTCCCGGGTATTTCTATGTCAATGGCGTCAAGACCATAGATCCGGCTTGTCCGGCCGATTCCGCCACATCGAGCGGCAGCTGCCTGTTCGATTATGGCCCCTATAACTTGGTGATCCCCGAGGCCGAGCGCATAGGCGCCATAGGTCAGTTTGAGTATCACCTGAGTGACGCCCTGACCGCCTTTTTGGAGTTGGCGGCTCAGCACAATACTTCCAAGGCCGGTGGCGCCGCCACACCGCTGGATGAAACCGCCGGTTTGACGGTTCCCGGTTCACATCCCAACAATCCTTTTGGTCAGGATATTGACATAGGTCGCTTCCGCACAGTGGATGCCGGTCCCCGCCGCTGGGATATCGAGTCCGACAGCTTGAGATTAGTGGCCGGTCTGCGCGGCAGCTTCAAGGAGTGGGACTGGGAAGTCTCGGCCCAAAAGGGGCGCAGTGAGTCGACCCAGACAGGGGATCGCAGCCAGGGCTGGGTGCGGGTGGACTATCTGCAGGAGCAAATCAATCTCGGCAACTACAACCCCTTTGGCGGCACCATCAACTCACCCGAGGTGATAGATGCCATTACCACCAGTCTGGTGCGTCAGGGCAAGTCACATATTACCGCCTATGATGCCAGCATTTCGGGGCATGCCTTTACCCTGGCAGACAGGGATATCATGCTGGCCGCCGGGATGGAATATCGTGAAGAGGATGTCAGCGATGTGCCCGATGAGCAGTTCCAGCGCGGGCTTATCTTCGGGACTGAAGCGGTTTCCGCCGCGGCCGAGCGCGATCAGTATGCCGCCTACCTGGAGTTTTCCATTCCGGTGACCGACAGCTTTGAGCTGCAACTGGCGGGGCGCTACGATCATTACAGCGATTTTGGCTCCACCACCAATCCTAAGGTGGCATTCCACTGGGGCATGACGGAAGACTTGAGTATGCGCGCCTCCTGGGCCCAGGGATTCCGGGCACCATCGTTGGCTCAGATAGGCCTGGGCCCTTCGGAAAAGAGTAACTTCTTTAAAGATACCTATGCCTGCGCCGCTCAGGGTATCTCCGAGGCCGACTGTGAGGTACTGGATTACAACACGGTATTTGCCGGTAACCCGGATCTGGACGCCGAGGAGTCGGAAACCTGGAACATAGGTATGATCTGGGCGCCGAGCCAGAAGTTCGATATCGGCTTCGATATCTGGAACATCACCCAGGACAACAAGATAGACGAGCAGCCTCTGGGCGATATCTATGCCGCCAACTGTAATGATCAAAACAGCGCTATCTGTGTGCGCCTGCCCCCCGCCGGTGGCGAGCCGCTCGGGGTGCTTGATGTGATTCACTCAAGCTTTGTTAACTTAAGCTCCCAGGAGGCCCAGGGCCTGGATATCTCGGCTCACTACGGCCTGGAGCTGGACAGCTATGGCGATCTCAAGTTTGGCCTTGAGTGGAGCTATCTGGATAAGTTTGAAAAGGACGGCCTGGATTATACCGGCGAGTATGAGTATCCCCAGTACCGCTGGCTGGCCAGCACTAACTGGACCATGGGTGACTTTGCCGCCAACCTCAATGTCAGCTACATAGGTGAATTTGAGGATACGCCGGATATCAACTTCGACGGCGCCCTCGACTTTACCGAGAACAAGTCACGTATGGTGGATGCCCAGTTCCTGGTGGACTTGCAGGCTTCCTACCGTTTCAACGAGATGTTCAAGTGGACGCTCGGGGTCAACAACCTGTTGGATGAAGAGCCGCCGTTTGCCATAGGCGATGGCGATGGCGATCTCTATGGCTATGTGATGTCTGTGCATAATCCCAGAGGCCGTTTCATCTACACCAAGGTCAGTCTTAACTTCTGAGGCAGGCCCCCGGCCCTTGATGGCAAACTGGCAAGGGCCGGATGCTGGAGAGTTAAGATAAGAAGTGAGACATAAGAAGTGAGACATAAGAGCCGAGAAATAAGGACTGAGTGACAAGCTTGAGGCAGTGGGAGTATCTTGTTGCTGTTGACCTTATCATCATGGCGCCTGCGGGCGCCTTTTCTGCCACCATACCTGCGTTAGCCATTGCTTATGGCGACAGGGCAATTTAAGGAAAGTAATATGATTCGACTCTATGGCACGCCGCGAAGCCGGGCGCTGCGGGTTTCCTGGTTGTTGGAAGAGTTGGAACTGCCCTGGGAGTTCCACTTTGTGGATATGGCCAAGCAGCAGAACCGCACTCCTGAGTTCCTGGCGCTTAATCCCTGCGGCAAAATCCCCGTGCTCGAGGATGACGGTCTGGTATTGACCGAATCGGCGGCCATTATGCTCTATCTGGCCGAGCGTTACGGTGAGGGGCGTCTGTTGCCCAAGCCCGGCACGGCAGCCTCCGGGCATCATCATCAATGGTTGAGCTTTGTGATAACCGAGTTGGAGCAGCCGTTATGGACCATGGGCAAGCACAGGTTTGCCTTGCCGGAGGAGCAGCGGGTGGCGGCGATTCAAGCCACTGCCGTATGGGAGTTCAACAAGGCCGCGGCCATTGCCGAGCAGTGGCTGCCTGATAGCCCATTCTTGCTCGGTGATGAATTGACTGTGGCCGATATACTGCTGGCCCATACTCTGAACTGGGCCACCATTTTTGAGCAGCAGATCCCGCCCAAACTGGCGGCTTACCGAGACAGGCTTAACCTGCGTCCGGCAATGAAAAAGGCGCTGGACAAAGCCAGCGCCAATTTAACTGATTAATTCAAACTCTGGTTTCAAAGCCGCGGTATTTCAGGGCCGTGATATTTCAGAGCTGCGCGGCCGCCCACTTGGCGCGGCTTTCGCGGCTCTCCCCCAGCCCGCCTTGCTGCTCTCTGAAGGCCTTGTAGGATTCCACATCCAGTGGCACCAGGCTGATATCCACTTCCAGCACCAGTTTGCACTCTTTCTTGATCCGCCAGGCGGCGGTATTGTACAACTCAGTGAGTGGCAGCGAGCTTAAAAACTCAGGGTTGTACTGGGTGTAAATCGCCTGGGTAGGATAAACCACAAAGGCCAAACGGCGCTTGGGTTCTTTCTTGAACATGGCCTCGATACCATCACAGGTGTTCAGCACCTGCATCTCGATAATATCGTCGATTTCCAGCAGTTTTTTCTGAGCCAGTTCGCTTACCTGCACCTCGCCCGTTTCCCAGGAGAGCAACTCGGCTTCATCGACTTTCAGCAACTCGGCGGCCTGGGCGGTGCCCAAGCCAAGAGATTGGCGCAGGCACTGAAACTCGATGGCGTTGAGCGGATATTGTTTGGACATAATGCTTCCTGTTTTTTCTATGTGTCTGATGGCGTGGCGCCTAGGGAATGCCGACCTGTGTCAGCTTTGCAGCCAGACGTCTTCGACCCATTGCCAGAATGACTCCCAGCAATCTTCTTCATCCAGGCCGTCCTGGTTCCAGAAGTAGACCACACCTTCCTGATCTATGCAGTAAAAGTCATCACCGGTTTGGCAGATGGCAATCAGATCTCTGGGCATTCCCAGCGACCAGGCATAGGAGGTCACTTCCGGCAGATAGGTGTGGGACTGGGGATCGGCAGCGGTCACCGGCTCCAGGCTGCCATAGATAACATCGCTGGCATGCAGCAGATATTCTTTCAGCTCCGCAGGCAGAGGGATGAGTATCTGCTCTTCGATATCCACCAGATCGTCAAAGCCGGGCAGATCCAGCGGTACAGGAACCTGCTCTGACAGTTCCTGTAGTTGCTCTATGATTTCATGCATGATTTTACGCTTTGGCCGAGGGTCAATGCGCTGGAGTATAGCGGCTTGTTGGCCGCTGACAAGCTTTGTCAGGCGACTATGGTATTTTCTATGCCAAGAGTCTGGGTTTGTTGGCGTTTATAACCTAACCAGGCCTTGTGGTACAGCTTGTGTGATTCCTGGCGCAGCTTCTGGATCCGGGCCAGTTCCAGCTCGCTCAGCGGCCTTTGCTCGCGGGCAGCCTTATGTTCCATCGCCTGCACCTCTTCATAGACTTGGTGCTCGGCGCCGTTTTTGATGGCGGCAATCTCCCTTAAGTGCAACTGAACTTCGGCAATCAGGCCACTTTTCGGCAGTTGCAGCAGCAGGTTGATATCCCGATAGCCAGAGGCCTTTGGCTGGGCAAACCTGTCTTTGACCTGTAGCACATTGGCCTGTTTATTCAGGGTGTCAAAGGCCAGCTGCAGGTCATCAAGGTTGTCGGCTATCAGGGTGGCTCGCACCAGATCTGTCAGGGCGGCGGGGTCGTTATTCAGCTTGTGCGCCACCTTGGCTTCGGCCCGTTGACGCTCTTTCACTTTGGCAAGGAGCAGCTCAGTCTCGCTCTGATTGGCTATCTGTGACAGGAGACTGTGCAATTCATTTTGTGCCATCGGTGCCTGCTGGTAGAGGGCATTGAGGCTGGAGACGGGCTGCCTTGGGGCGCTGAAGCTTTGTTTCTTGAGGGCATTGAATGGGAGGGCCGAGTTTTGGCGCTGGCTGTAGCCGCTGTCGTCTCTTGGTTCAGCTTCATACTCTGAAGGCTGAGCGTAGGCGGTGCGCGCCGAAAGCAATAACAGGAAAACCAGGAAAGTGCGGAATAATCGGGTCATGGGGCCTCGCATCCAGAATGACTTCTAAGTGGCTTTGACTCCAATGTAGCACTTGGCTCTGAACCCTTGCTGAACCTCAAATGAAACTTTATTCATCTAAAAACAAAGGCGCCTTGAGGCGCCTTTGTTGGCAAGCGTAAAATTACCAGATTTTTACGCGCTGGGCCGGCTCAATATACATGCCGTCACCTGGCTTCACGTCAAATGTGCTGTAGAACTGCGGCATATTGGACAGTGAACCTATGGCGCGGAACTTAGCCGGTGAATGAGGATCTGTGGCCACTCGGTTGCGCATGGCTTCCTCTTTGATCTTGGCACGCCAGATTTGGGCGAATCCGAGGAAGAAGCGTTCATCACCGCTCAGACCGTCGATTACCGGAGCCTCTTTGCCCGCCAAGGATTTTTTGTAGGCCTTGTAGGCTATGGTGACGCCAGAGAGATCGCCGATATTTTCACCCAGGGTCAGACTGCCGTTAACGTGTAGGTCGTCAAACACATAGTAGCCGTCGTACTGGGCGATAAGCGCCTTGCCGCGAGCGGCAAATTCTTTCAGATCCTGCTCGGTCCACCAGTCGCGCATATTGCCTTCGCCGTCGAACTTGGCACCCTGATCGTCAAAGCCGTGCCCCATCTCATGGCCGATAACCGCACCTATACCACCATAGTTGACGGCATCGTCGGCAGCCATATTAAAGAAAGGTGGCTGCAAGATGGCGGCCGGGAACACGATTTCGTTCATGGTCGGGTTGTAGTAGGCGTTGACGGTTTGTGGCGTCATGTGCCATTCGCCCTTGTCTATGGGGCTGCCCAACTTGGCCAGTTGTTTCTGATGTTCCACTTCACCGGCGCGGATCTCGTTACCGACCAGGTCGTCAGCCTTGATAGTCAGCTTGCTGTAGTCTTCCCACTTGTCGGGATAGCCGATTTTCGGGTTGAACTTGGCCAGTTTTTCCTTGGCGGCAACTTTGGTGTCTGCGCCCATCCACTCAAGTTCATCTATGCTGTCGGCGTAGGCACCGCGCAGGTTTTCCACCAGATGCTCCATCCGCTCCTTGGCTTCAGGGGCGAAGTGGCGCTTGACGTATACTTTACCCACGACTTCACCCAGCAGGCTGTTGACCTTGGCAACACCGCGCTTCCAACGAGGTTCCTGTTCTTGCTGGCCGTTGAGTGTCTTGGCGAAGAACTCGAAGTTTTCTTTATCCAGCGGCTCGCTCAGATCTGAGGCGAAGTGGGTCAACAGCTGCCAGCGCATATATGTTTTCCAGGTCGCCAGATCTGTGTCTTTAACTATCTGGTTCAGGCCTTCGATAAAGCTGGGCTGATTGATGATGATATCGGCTTGCTTGTCGGCGCCAAGCGCAGTCAGGTAGGCGTTCCAGTCGATGTCCGGCGCCAGTGTTGACAGTTCTTTGACCTCAAACTTGTTGTAGGTCTTGGTGCTGTCACGGCTTTCAACCACATCCCAATGCTTGGCGGCGATGGCGGTTTCCAGCTTCATGATGGCTTCGGCGCTTTGTTGTGGCTCGGCAAAACCGGCCAGGGTGAACATCTTGGCGATATGCTCAACAAAGGCCTTGCGGATGTTGACGAAACGCTCACCTTCGTTGAAGTAATAGTCTTTCTCCGGCAGGCTCAGGCCGTATTGCCAGATATGGGTGGCATAGCGGCTGGAGTCCTTGGCATCGACATCGATATAGAAGGCCATGGGCGTGCCGCCACCGAGAATTTGGCTCTTGCCGAAGTAGGCCGCCAGTGCTTGCTTGTCTTTGATGGCATCTATGATTGCCAGCTCGCTCTCCAGTGGCTTGATCCCCAACTGGTTGAGCGTATCGCTGTCCATAAAGGAGCGGTAAAGGTCGGCCACTTTTTGCTCGTCGCTGCCGGGCTTGAGATCTTTGCTCTGCGCCACTTCTTCAATAATGGCTTTGACATCGTCACGGGATTTTTCCCTGAGGTCATAGAATGCGCCTGTGCTGGTGCGATCTGCCGGGATCTCTGTGTTCTTGATCCAGCCGCCGTTGACATAGGTATAGAAGTCATCCTGAGGACGAACAGACTTATCAAAGTTGGCAAATTCAATCCCCGAACCCAGGGCTTGGCTGACGGCGGCGGCAGTTGCGGTTTTGGCGACTTCCGGCTGTTTGGCTGCTTCAGCCTGGGTTTCAGCCGTTTTGTCATTACAGGCAGATAGGCCTGCGATGAGTGAGGCACACAATCCCCCAATGAGTACTTTTCTCATGCTGTTTCCTTTTCTTTGTTCTTTGCTGTCCCGCTAGGGGACATTTTTATCAGATTGGCTGCACACCCGTTTGTTCGGGAAAAACCGCAGTGATGCCTATGTTAAGGCCTGTGTGGGAATGTAAACAAGTCCCGCTGCGACGACAGTGAGCTTCGGCGACGCGGGAGTTGTAAGCAAAGGTTACAGGCGCTTATTTGAGTGAGCGTTTGACAGTCTTTGCCCTTTAGCTTGTCAGGCTCCATAATGGCGCGCAATTGACACGGCATAACTCAAGAGGTTGGATAGCCAAGTGCGTTTAGATAAATTTATCTGTGAGTCTACAGAGCTGACCCGTTCCATGGCCAAGAAGGCGCTGCACCGCGGTGAAATCAGTGTCGATGGTGAAATCGTCAAGGACTCCAGCTTCAAGGTGCGTGACGGCATGAAAGTGTGCTTCGACGGTGAACCTATCAGCTTGATAGGCAACAGATATCTGATGTTGCATAAGCCGGTCGATACTATCTGCTCAACCGTGGATGAGGTCTATCCTTCGGTCATCAGTCTACTGGAGATAGAAAAGCCCGAGAATCTGCACATTGCCGGGCGCCTGGATGCTGATACCACAGGTCTGGTGTTGATTACCGATGATGGTCAGTGGTCGCACAAGCTAACCTCTCCCAAGAAGGAATGCGGCAAACGCTACCGGGTGTGGCTGGCCAGCCCAGTTACTGAAGACTTGATCTCACAATTTGCCGCTGGCCTGGCGCTGCACCGGGAAGAGGGGCTGACCCGGCCGGCGCAGCTGCAGTTAATTAGCCCGACTGAAGTCTTGTTAACCATTACCGAAGGTAAATATCATCAGGTGAAACGTATGTTTGCCGCTGTGGGCAACAAAGTGGAAGCCCTGCATCGTGAGTCAATCGGCGCCATAGAACTGGATAGCGAACTGGAACCCGGTGAGTGGCGTTATCTGACCGAAGCGGAGATAGCCTCGGTAGGCTGAAGAAAAGGCACCAAGGCCAGCTGGAGGCCTTGGTGCGATACAGCTGATTATTGCTGCAGTTTAATCCGGCCACTGATGGTGTTGATATTGACATCGGCTTGGCCGGAACCGCTTTGGAATTGCAGCGATTCAGCCTTGGTGTACTTGGCTTTTTTCGGTGAGTCCTGGGTCAGTTGGTTGTCAATCTTGCCACCTGGGCCACCGCTGATATCAAAGGCGGCATTCGGCAGTTTGGCAAACTTGAGTTCAATATCGCCACTGACGCTATCGACATTGGCATTGCCGGCCAGGCTTTGCATGGCAATACTCAAGTCGCCACTGACGGTTCTGGCCTTGAGTGACTCGGGAGCCTTGAGGGTCAATTGACTCTTGCCCGAGACCTGATCCAGCTCCACTTCTATGGCATCACTCTCGGCGTTTAGTTCGCCGCTCACCAGGCGATAACTCACCTTGCCCAGACTCTGTTTATCCTCAATGTCGCCGGAAACGGTTTCCAGATACAGTTCACCCTGGTTGCTCTGGGTGTGGATACTGCCGGAAACCGTGGTCAGTTGCAGATTGCCTTTGAGATCCTGGCCCTTGATATCGCCACTGACATTGGCTGAGTTGATCTCACCCTCCAATCCTTGAAGGTCATAATCGGCGGAAACGCCTTTGAGCTTCATATTGACGGTGGCGGGCAGAAAGATCTCCAGCTTTGAGCCGTCTTTGTCCCGGCTGTTATAGCTCTTGGGCAGCTTGTCTTCGATAACAAAGCTGCCGCCCTGCTGACCAAACACCAGGCCTTCACTGAGCTCATCCAGCTTGCCCTTGATGGCGACTTCAGCCTTGTCCCAACTGCGGATCTTCACCTCTCCCCGTTGGATCTTGATATTCAATTTGGCTCCGGACTCCAGCGCCGCGCTTTGATCGACCTTCTCGGCCGCCTGCAATACCGGGCTCAGCAGCAGGGCTGAAGAGAGTAGGGTTAGTGATATCTTGTTCATATGCTGATTCCTTGTTGGTCGAGTTGAGTTGGCAGTTGTTCACCCCGGGTGAGCAGCTCTATCTCCCTTTGCTGTACCCAAAGCCAGAGTTGCCAAAGTTGTTGATCGGTCGGGTCTTGTTTTAGTGCCTGGAATATCTGCGTGGCGGCTTCCCTGAGTTCATCTATGCCGCGACTGAGCGGCGTGGTCATGCTGACCTTTTGCCATTGGCCGAAATTGACACTGGCTTCCAGTTGTTTCACCTGTTGTTGGTGTTGATACTGCAACTGCTCCAGCATGGCCAGCATCTGTGGGTCGACGCGGCTTTGGGGTTGTTGCTGCAAGCCCTGATAGCCGAGCAGAGACACCAATAGCAGGCTGCAGGCGATAGCCAGATTGCGCCAGCCGTTGCTGGCGTTTGCGGCCTTGGGTGGCTGAGATGGTTCCAGCCTGGCGGCGATTTCAGGCCAGAGGTCGCGCTCGGGTGTTTTTTCCCGTGGCAGTTGTTCTAGCAGTTGTTCCAATGTTGGCTGCTTGTTCATGACAACATCTCCTGAAGCAAGTTTCTTGCCCTGTGGTACTGCGCCTTGCTGGTACCGGTACTTGTGCCCATCATGGCGGCTATCTCTTCATGGCTGTAGCCCTCAATGGCAAACAGCACAAACACGACTCTGGCCCGCTCGGGTAACTTGAGGATCTTGCGCTCCAACACAGAGGTTTCCTCCGTGTGGGTTGTGGTTGACTCTTCTGTGTCTGCCTCTGTGGTCACAGGCAGAAATCTGGCCCAGAAGCTGCGCTGCTTTTTCAAACTACTCAATGCCTGATTGACGCTCAGGCTGTGCAGCCAGGTACTGAATTTGCTTTCACCGCGGAATTGGTCCAGCTTCTCCCAGGCACGGATAAAGCAGTCCTGGGTCATCTCTTCTGCCAGTGGCACCTGGCCGGCCAGGTGCAAACACAATGCATAGACTCTGCCATGGTGCAGACGGTAGAGCTCGGCGAAGGCAAGCTTGTCCCCCAAACGGGCACGCTGCACCAGCGGGAAGTCCACTTCTTGCTGGTATCTGGTTTCTGTCAGCTGCGGGCTGGCATTCACTGGGCTGTCCTTAATGGTTTGGGCGAGTCATGGTAATTGGATAGTTTGACCCGCTTAAAAGGTTTAAAAAAGAATTAAAAAAACCAAGAATTTATCTGGTGGTGGAAAAGTAATTGTTAGGGAAGGTGCGAATAAGCCCTATCGGCGTTCTCTTTTGTAGAGAGCCGGTTGCTGTGAAAGCCCCGAAGAGAGTCGTTTACAGGGCCTGCCTGCTGTGTTGTGCTTCTTGCTAAGGATTTACGAACCACGCCTTGCATCCAGGTCTGTAAGCCGACGCAGAGAATACATGGGGCTTGTTCGCGCCTTCCTTAGAGCCACCTGTGATTTAGCTGTTTGTGATGGTCTGTGATGGTATTTGTGGTGATACCGCATTGCTACACACGAGCGTATTCGTATTGGAGAGATTTTGCTGTTGCCATTGCGTCAGTGGCAACGGGGGATCTTGTTGGAAGATTCGACCAAAAATCATCTGCGTTTCTGCTGATGAGGCCATACGGCTAGGCCAAGTCTCGGGTACACTTGCCACGAGAGAGCCAGAGTCTGTACACTCAGCGACTGAAAAGCGGAAGGTGTACAAAGTAGGGATCCCCATGCGCAAATCGCTGACTACTAAGTTGTTATCAATGATATCATAACGTAACCAGTCGCCCGTAAACCATTTAAGACGTTGGTGTAACTCGTTCCCGTCAAGTACTTGGGCGAGATCCAAGTTGAGTGGTTGCGTTATCCACTCTGGGTTGCCTTTGTCGAACCAACTGGTGATCACCTCATGATAATTACCATCAGGACTTTTTCCTATAACACGCCAAACTAAGGTGTTATAGGGGGTAGGTACGGCTCGCAACTCCGAAACTTCAATACCTTGGGTTTGAAAAAAGTTGGCAACACGGTTTTCAGCTGCATTTTTCCCTAACAAGCCAAATAACAGGTAGCCCGTCGAGAAGACTATAGAGATCACTAAGAGCCGCCGGATCTTGGACGAAAAACCTTTGTTTATAAAGCAAATAACGGCCGCCAATAGGGGAAGAGTATAAATGGGGTCAATAATAAAAATAGCTGACCAGCTTTCTGGCTTGATCCCAAGTGGCCAGAAAAGTTGCGTACCATAGATAGTAAACGAATCAAGTAGCGAATGAGTGATGAGAACTAGTGACAGTGTCACAAAAAGTCTGGTGTGACTGTACGAGATCCCTCGTTTACCGATCAACCAAGTCAGCAGTGCCGCGAGAAGGAGCAAAACAAAAATGGAGTGCGAAAAGCCACGGTGGTATGTCATGTTTGATACAGGATCGGCATAACGGATAAATACGTCTAAATCTGGCAGTGTCGCTAAAGCCGCCCCGTAAATTAAAGAGCGTCGCCCTTGCTGGTGCCCTAGCATTGCTCCTTGAATCGCACCACCTAAGAGTGCTTGAGATAATGAATCCATATTGCCCCCCTTTTTTTACTATCACGCTCGCGCCTTGTTGAGTGATGAGCAGCACCAGAACTCACAGATTGTGTCAATATCAGCAATCATATCGGTTCAATCAGAACGGCGAGTAGGCCTGAACGATGAACAGAAATTTTGTGTACAGAATAAACAGTCACACCTGCTTTTCTATACACTATCTATCATGGTTTCCACTTTAAATTAGACGATGGTGACTAATAGCCTTGATTGAGTAACCATTGATCATCCAACCAATATTCACTGCTGCGTTGGAATCTGATGTAAGACCAACCGACATCCCTTTCATAGGATAAGATTTGATTGCCATTGCCAACGACGACCCAAAACCAGTTACTGCTTGAGTTATTGTAGGCTTTAACCCTTACCCCAGAGACATCGACTGTCTCGTTAGTGGCGGTAAGACGTAGGGGTTTTGTATAGGTTGCTATAGAGGTAATACGCATGTTGGTGAGCAGATCGGGAGCCTGCGATGCAAGGAACTCACGGGCTACTCGCTCACTTTCTTTCTCGGAAGGCAAGGGGTGAGCCACCACGCTGGACGTAATATTCATAAAACCCATGAGTGTCCCATCTTTACTGTATAAGGTACTGAAATGCTCACCTTGTAAGCCCGTATTTTGCCCGTCTTGCCGTTCATAGCGTGTGAGTGTCATCGGCACGTCATCTTGGATAACGGAACGTTGATAGACGGCTTGATAACCCTCTGGGATAGGAAGTGAATTAGTTTGATCGTCTTGAGCCAATACAGGTGTGGCGAACATGCTCACTAAGAATAGATATCCTAAGTGATAGCTCAGCCTTCGCCTTGGTAAATAATAACTTGCCAACATGTGTAGCCCCTCAGTTAGTTTTTGTTGCTGATACCAACGGTTTATACCTCATGAGGTAACAATGGATTTGTAATGGTTATATCTTGAAATGTAAATGTAAACCATTTCAATTGGCAAACAGTTTGACATTTGAGAGTGTAACAATATCTGTGTAAGTGGCATTTTTAACTTCTTAAAAGGAATGTCGAATGCCAATAACAGACAAATTTATCAATCAGCTACTCGTTGGCTGTAATTCTCCCGATGATATTCTCGGTGACGCTGGACTTCTCAAGCAACTCACCAAAAAGGTCACTGAGCGTGCCTTAAATGCCGAAATGGAACAGCATCTTGGCTATGCAAAACATGCACCGGAAGGTAAAAACTCCGGCAACTCTCGTAACGGGAAGTCCACGAAAACAGTGCGCAGCGTTCACGGTGATATCAAGCTGGATATTCCTCGTGACCGCAAGGGCACCTTCACCTCTCAGCTGATAAAGAAAGATGAAAAGCAGTTAGGTGGTTTCGATGACCGCATCATCTCGCTGTATGCCCGAGGCATTACCACGGCTCCCAGATTGTTGTATTCTCAATCCCGTACGAAAGACTTGCCATCCAGACTCAGGGTTTCTTTATCGATTGCATTTTGGCTGTTGTATAAGTAGATCCAGTTGATATTACCGGCATGCAAAGGACTTAGCCATTTGCTGCGAACCACGCCTTGCATCCAGATCTGTAAGCCGACGCAGAGAATACATGGGGCTTGTTTGCACTTTCCTTAGATCTTTCTTGGATTCACTTCTGATTGTTGAATATCGCATGCAATTGCTGTTTGTAGGGTTAAAACCTTCCTTGAACGACAGATGCTTGGCGCTTTCGGTTTTTTTGACTCAGTTAATAGAAAAAATTTTAGTTTTTTTTGCACAGTGACAAGGCTAGTGACTGTTTTTCAATAGGTTAATCATTGACAATATAAGATGACATTTTTGTTACCGGATTAACTCAACTGACACGGGGACAGAATTGCGACTATTTTTTTAGAGTGACTCTTTTTATTGAGGTAACACCATGCTTATTCGCCACAAGTTGTTACTGAGTGCCGCCGTTTCGATCGGTGCCTTGGTATTGATGTTTGCACTGCAGCAATATTCCAGCTCGGTGCAGACAGAACTGTCCATCGCCATCCAGAAAGTGGTTGAGCTGGACAAAGAAGTATTAAGCATGCGCAAGAATGAAAAGGATTTTTTTGGCCGCCAGGATCTCAAGTATGTCGAGATACATCAGCAGGAAGCACAGGCCACGGCGCAGTTGATGCAAGAACTGGCACTGATCTTCAAGGAGTATGATCTCCCCGAGGCGCCGATAAACAGCTTTAATCGTGATTTTGCCAACTACCGGCAGTTGTTTACCGGGGTGGTGCAATTACAGCGTGAGATAGGTTTGAGCCCCAAGAGTGGCCTCTACGGTGAGCTACGCTCAGCGGTGCACAATGTCGAAAGCTTGGTGGCAGAGCATAATGTGTCTGAGCTTATGGTGTTGATGCTGCAACTGAGGCGTAATGAGAAAGACTTTATGTTGCGGCGGGATCTCAGCTACCTCAATAAGTTTGATACCAATATCGAACGTTTCAATGAGGCGCTCAATGCCAGTTTGCTGGACTTCAGTGTTCGTAGCAATATTGAGCAACTGATGAGCAAATATCAGCAAAGCTTTAAGAGTTTGGTGGCCAAGGAGCAGGAGTTGGGGCTCGACGAGTCCAAGGGCATGATGGGGCAGCTGCGAGAAGCGATTTTTGCCACGGAAAGCTCATCTACCAAGCTGAAAGAGTTGGCAATAGCCAAGGTGGAAAACGAGCAGCAGTACAGCTTCATGCTGGGGTTGGCACTATTTGGTCTTATTGCTTTGTTGTTGGTGGTCAGTACTGTGATGATTATCCGCAGTATTATGAGGCCGGTCGAGCGTATCACGGATGTCATTTCCCGCATCGAGCTTCAAAAAGATCTGTCGCTGCGCTGTGATGTGGGCTCCAACGATGAGCTGGGCATGATAGGACGTCATTTTAACAGCATGGTGGAGAGTTTCCAGAAGCTGATCGAACAGGTTATCGAATCAGTGGATGCCATGCGCCATTCCTGTGAAGAGCTGTCCCGCAATGCCATCAGCGCCTCGGAAGGCGTGTCGAAACAGCTGAATGAAACCGATATGGTCGCTACGGCGATCACCGAGATGGGCGCTACCATAGACGAGATTGCCAAGAATACTGAACTGGCCGCAGGTAAGGCGGAACAGACCCACAACAATGCGCAGGATGGTCAGGTTGAGGTTGAAGATACTATCAATAAGATCCAGTCTTTGGCGCAACAACTGAACGACTCTGCCAAGGTGGTGGCCGAACTTGAAAAAGACAGCCAGACCATAGGCAGTGTGTTGGATGTGATCCGCGGTATCGCTGAACAGACCAACCTGTTGGCATTGAATGCCGCCATTGAAGCGGCCCGTGCCGGCGAGCAGGGCCGAGGCTTTGCCGTGGTGGCCGACGAGGTGCGCAGCCTGGCGATGCGAACTCAGGAGTCGACCGAAGAGATTGCTGGTATCATTCAAACCCTGCAGAGCCGCACCCATTCGATAGTGGATATTATGGAGCAGAGCCAAAAGCAGGGCGGTGAGAGTGCCCAGCAGGCGGCCAGTGCCGGCACCTTGCTTGCGCAGATCAATGCTGATGTCACCAATATTATGGATATGAGCACTCAAATAGCTGCCGCCATTGAAGAGCAGAGTATGGTGGCCGCCGAGGTGAACAAGAATGTGGTGGTGATCCGCGATATTGCCGAGGAGTCGGCTCAGGCGGCAGAAGAGAATGCCACGGCATCCGATGAGGTTCGTCACCGCGCCGACTATCTGCATCAGGCGGTGAGCCAATTCAAAATCTAGTTTTCCAGGCACAGGCGAAAACCGCGGCATGTCCGCGGTTTTGTTTTAGTTGCAGTCGTAGTCTTTAGCGGTTGTGGCACTTTCTTGCTCTGCTGTGGAGACGGCTTTTTTCGAGGGGGCTGCCAGGAATGGCGGCAAAGTTTTTGGGTTCACAAAAGGCTTGGAGTTGGCAGGGAATAAAAAATAGGCCCCGAAGGGCCCTCAGAGAGTTAGAGACGGAAGCGGGCCACTTCGGCGCGCATGTTTTCCGCCAGATGGCTTAAGTTGCTGACCGACTCGGTTAACTCGTTGGCTGCCTGGGCCGATTGTTGGGTGATGTCGCTGATTGCCATAATGCTGCGATTGATATCTTCGGCCACGCTGCTTTGCTCTTCGGCGGCGGTAGCGATATGGGTATTGAGCTGGGCAATGGAATCGACAGACACCACTATCTCTTTCAAGGCCTCACCGGCCATATTGGCTTTGCTGTTGGCCTGTTCGACCTGAGTGATGCCTTGCTCCATCGCCGTCACCGCTTCCTGCACACCTGTCTGCAGTGTGGCTATCATGGATTCAATCTCCTGGGTTGAGCTGTGGGTACGACTGGCAAGGGTTCTTACCTCGTCGGCCACTACGGCAAAGCCCCGCCCCTGCTCGCCGGCACGGGCCGCCTCAATGGCGGCGTTCAGTGCCAGCAGATTGGTTTGCTCGGCAATTCCCTTAATCACATCCAATACCCTGCCTATGTTTTGGCTTTCATTGGCCAAGTGGGTGATCACCTGCGCTGTACCCTGAATTTGCGCTGAGAGGGCCACCATGCTGGCAATCGACTCCTGCACTATTGAATCGCCATTGGCGGCACTGGCATCGGCGCTGTGGGCGGAGTCGGCAGCGGCCGTGGTGCTTTGGGCTACTTCGGAGACTGTGGCGGTCATTTCATTCATGGCAGTAGCCGTCTGCTCTGTCTCAGCCTGTTGTCTGTGCATCCGCTCGTTGGTTTGTTGGGTGAAGCTGGAGAGCTCTGTCGCTGAGTCGCTGACCGTATTGGCGGCATTGGCGATATTGTTGAGGATCCCTCTGAGGTGAGATATTACATCTCTTAAGTTATCGGATATCTGCCCCAGTTCATCGGCGTTGAAGGTTTTGAATTGCACAGTTAGGTCCGAGTCGCTGCGAATCTTCTTTAACTGAGTGAGAATATCGCCTATGGGTAACATGACGCTGCGGTTGACCCAGACACTGAGTAGTAAGCTAGCAATAATGGCGACACTGACCAGGGAGATAAACAGCACAACGGAAGAGGAGTAGAGGTTTTGGGTTTGCTCTCTTTCTTGTTTAGCGACATCAAGTTGCAGGGTCACCAATTCGGCAATCTTGCCACTGATGGGATCTATCACCTGATAGAGAGGCATGATCTCCTGGCTGAGTTGGCCCTGAATATTACCGCTCAGGGTGGCCAATTTATTTTGCAGACGCTTTATCTGCTCATCGGCGGGAATAAACAGCCGCTTGGCCTCATTGACCAGTTGTGATTCTCTGGCGGTCAACTGAGTGGCTGTGTAATCCTGCCATTTCTGCTTGATGCTTCTGTCAGCTTCATTGAGCGCGGTACTGGCTTGTTCGGCACTGAAGTCTCCGGCATTGGCCTTGTTGATCGCGTCTATAACAAAGACGGCGTAATCATCACCTATGCTCTTGAGATCTTTGAGTGGGACAACCCGGTCGCTGTAGATATTTTCTACCCCTGAGTCGATTTGGTTCATGATATTGATGGCGATACCGCACAGTAGCAGCATCAAGAGAAGAGGCACGGCCATACCGAGCAACATCTTGTGTTTCAGTTGTAACTTCATGCTTGAGAACCTTGGTCCAGAAGGGAACTTGTCCTTGGATGAGGCCCTGTCATTCCAATTTGTTGAGCCATACAAAAGGTATAGCAAAAAAGTATGAAACGCGTGAGACGAGAGAGGGGCAAATTTGAGGTTCATCGCAGATTAGCGTGGACTGGAAATGAAAACGGTTGGAGAGTTATTGTTTAGTCGCCAAACCAAAACAATGACCAACCCCAACCGTTCTCAATGTCGAATATTACCTTTCCCATTGCGCTCTGGGAAGGCTTTGAAGCCGTCCATACCGAGCAAA
>NZ_JWGX01000050.1:0-56951 GCF_000813075.1 Shewanella sp. ECSMB14102 | reverse complement strand
CTTTCAGTGAGATCGTCAAGCGATCTGTCTTAACTGATCGGCATTAGCCAAATTGGCAGCCTTTTTCAGTTTAAGACTCGGGGAAGTGCTTATTGCAAAGGACTAAAGCCATTTGCTGCGAGCCACACCTTGCATCCAGGCCTGTAAGCCGACGCAGAGCACACATAGGACTTTGTTCGCACCTCCCTTAGCTCGATTTCCTGCGCAGCCAGCCTAAAGGCAGCAACAACAGTGACAACCATCCCAGTGAACCACCACTGTCACGCTCCCAGTCAAACACCACTATGCTGACCGTTTCCGTGGTGCTATTACCCTTGGAGTCACTCACCTTCAGATTGAAAGTCAGCAAATCGCCAGGACCACCCACTTCAGGCGCTGTCAGCTCCAACTTGGCCGCCGAGCTGTCAAACTTCAGCGGCGCGCCGGCGATCTGAGTCCAGTGATAGCTGACCGAATCACCATTGGGATCGGCCGAGGCTGATGCATCGATAACAAAGCTATTACGCTCTGCCACTCGGTCGGGTGCATTGACTTTGATAACAGGAGCACCTTCTTTGACATCAAACAGATACTCCTGAGTCAATACCTCGGCGGTATCATTGACAACGGTATTGCTCAGTATCAGCTTATTACCCAGCCCCTGTTTACGCGGGATAAACTTGAAACTCAGTGTTTTGGCCGGATCGCCAGTTTGCATCACATGAGTCCAACTCAATACTCCTTGAGCCAGCTCCCCTTGGTCGCTGATAGCCGTGACTTCATGCCCTTCCGGCACCATGGCCTTGATCTGATACTCCCGAGCCTCAAGGGAAGTATTGGCAGCGATAGTTACTGTCATGGTTACTGGCTGCCCAGGGGTCATCTCACCACTGAGTACACTGGCCGCAGGCATCTGCACATCATCAACGACCCGGTTGAAAGCAACCGGCAAGTTCTTGGCGGCGACATTGGCATCACTGGACGTCAGAGTTACCACAGCATAACCCAGGTCGCTAGCGACAAAATTATCCTTCCAGGCGAACTTCAGTGAGAAGTCCTCGTTGTCACCTGTCTTGGTCAGAGTAAAATTGTCCTGAGCCGGACCTGCCTCTACCACAGAAGTTTTCAGGGTGAAGGGATCTTCGGCATTGGCGGCTGAAGCCTCATAGTTTTGCACAAAGATATAATAGTCACCGGTTTCTGGATTACTGATACTGACAGATTCATCAGAACCAGCTCTGGCCGATTGGCCGACAAGGGCATCCAACGACCCGTCACTGTCTCTGTCTATCGCCACATAGAGATCCAAATCCGGGGAATTGGTGGCAGTAATAGTCGTATTAAACAGCTTTGCCCCCTCTTCAACCCTGTAGGCAACGAAGGCGACACCATCGGTAATGTCGTCCAGGAAGCTACCAACATTTGAATCTTGCTTCAATACCGCCTCAAAACTGTCGGCCAGTGCCAAGGCAGAGACTTCTGCATCCAGTCCAGTCATATCAAGCGATTTAAGCTCGTTGAAAGTCAGCTCGTCAGCATCTCGTCCCGCCCTGATGGTAAAGCTGTCCGGCAAGTTATCACGGGCAGCTTTAACCGCCACAGGCATAGCCGCATCAGGGTGGTTGCTCGAGGTCAACAGCAGATTACCAAACGCCCAATCACTTGAGCTCACCCCAGTGATATCGGCGGTGACAGTCACCACCTGCGACTGCCCTTTGGTCAGAGTGAAGTTTTCTGGTGAAACCGTTATTTTCAACCCTTCAGTCGTCGCTACTCCGGCAGCGCTCCATACGCCATCTTTGGTAGCCGTGACTTTT
Source organism: Shewanella sp. ECSMB14102 (assembly GCF_000813075.1). Taxonomy (NCBI): domain Bacteria; kingdom Pseudomonadati; phylum Pseudomonadota; class Gammaproteobacteria; order Alteromonadales; family Shewanellaceae; genus Shewanella; species Shewanella sp. ECSMB14102. The sequence continues at coordinate 55,155 of NZ_JWGX01000050.1, read as the reverse complement.
CGCTTCCAGCTGCAACTATTAACACATTGGCTACTGGACATACTGGGAAGATTCAAACGTCTTGGATCACCACCGAGCTCTGGGTTGGCAAACTCATAATTGTCCGCCAACTCATCCATGACAAGCCCAGTCTTGGCGGCCAAATCCACCCGTATCCGCCCGGCTCCCACATCAAACGGATCCGCGGTAGTTTTACCATCTGCCTTGGTCATGGCACTGGCTGTTGTTGCTGTCAGCATCAAGGCTGAACGGATATTATCCGGCGTCCACTCTGGATGAGCCGACTTCAGCAGCGCCCCAGCGCCCGCCACATGAGGACTCGACATAGAAGTACCGGACATCAGGGTATAATCAGCAGGATCAGTACCTGTCACTTCATGGCCATACTGTTCATCGGCGTAAGCGGCATAGATGTCCACACCCGGAGCTGAAATCGACGGCGCAATCACGTCGAAGTAACGGTTTGGTCCAAGTAGAGAGAAACTTCCCAACACATCGGCCTGACGCTCAACGGCCGATGGAGTGGCATTGATTTTGGCCACCAAGCCTGGCGTAGCCGCCAGCGCATCCACGACGGCCAAACCGTCAATATTGCCGATGAAAACAGAAGGGATACTGGTGTTACCAAGTCCGGACATCTTGTTTCTGACGTTGCCTTCACCGTCTTTGTTAAAGACAATAACCCCTACTGCACCCGCCTCTTTGGCATTATTGACCTTGTCGGCGAAGTTACAGCCGCCGCGCTTAATCAGCGCCAACTGCTCCTTGAACGCATCGGCGGCAAAGGCGTTGCAACCTTCGAAATTATCAGCAGCCAAGTCACCTGCGTACACCAAAGGTGCGCTGATGTCTGTAGTAATCACCGGCCCGGTTCCCTGAGTGTAATCCAGCAGGTCACCGTTGAATTCGAGAGTGGAGCGCACTTCGCGGTTATGGGTTGATGCCGCGACTGAGGTATACCAAGGCGCATTCTTGGGTGAAGAAAAGGGAACTTGATTAACCGATGCAGAGGTATTTCCGGCCGATACGGCAGAGAAAATTCCGGCATTACGGGCTGCCAGGAAGCTCATTTCAGTGGAACTAGCCCAAGGGAAACCACCGCCGCTGATGGAATAGTTGATCACATCCACTCCATCGGCAATGGCATCATCCAACGCCTTGAGAATCGCCGATGTGGGGCAACCTGAGTATCTATCGCCATTGTTGCCCGGACGGCAGATCTGATAGGCAACAATATTGGCATGGGGAGCGACCCCGGAGATTTGTGTAAACTCGAGTCCGGTCTCAATGCCATCCCCTTGAGCCTCACCGACCTCACCGACAACATAAGGGACATTCTTAAGGATATTTCCCGCTGCCGTACCGGCAGTGTGAGAACCATGACCACCATAATCCTCACCATTCTTGGCAGGAGGTGTTGGACCAAAGACCTCCCCATCATCATAACTATCGGTAATCTCAGGATAACTTCTGACTCCGATCAGCTTATCGTTACACATGTCAGAGAACTCTACCGCACAGTCACCGACGTAGACACCTTGTCCCCAGGGATTGGTATGGTCATAACCATCACCCCCAATATCCGCAAAGGATGGATGATCACTGTTGATCCCCGAATCGATCACCCCGACTATGACCCCTTCCCCCATAGCCTGAGTCCCTGTAGCACTGCCGTCCCACACTTTGGGAGAACCTATCATGTTCTGGCTGCTGTCGGTATCCATTGAATAAAGGCTTTCCCGCTCAATGAAAGCTACTTCGGGTAACTTGGACAGGGCTTCTGCCTGCTGCTGATCCATGGTGACCGCCAGCCCATTAAAGGCATAGTGATACCTGACCTTAGCCTGTAACTGAACCCCTTGGGCCGCAGCACTCATTAAAAAGTTCTGTTGCTTGGCATTCAAATACTTCACGTAGGACTTCACCGCCACACTGGCGGTATTCAGCTTGGGGGCCTTTTGGGACGCCAACCCTTGACTTCGCTGTGGACTGGTGGCTTCAAGCCCGGCAATACCACCGGCATAATTCGCCACAGAGGGATCTTTAAGGCGCACTATATAAGTGTATTTCCCCTCAGCAAGTCCTGGTTCCCTGACAAACTTATGTTGCCCCATCTCTTGCTGTTGTCCTTTGCGACCGCTGGATGCACTAAGCAGATCTGAAGAAATAAATGGATCTGAAACGCTCAACGGCGCGGCCTGGGTATGGCATGACATGGATAACAGCGCTGCTGAAACAGCTATTGCAACTTGACTCTTCAATTGTCTACTCCCATTAAGACTGTTTATTGTTGTTTTATGTTTCCGTTTTAAAAAACACCCTAAATACAAGGGCGCCAAACATTTGTAACACCTATGGATACAATTGAAAAACAAATACACAAAAAATTACAATTTATCAGCCATTTACAGAATGATAGACGTTAAACTCCGGCTCACACCGGGACCTAACTTAATCAGAAAGAGTAAAGTAGTTGGTCATCACCTTGTAGAGCTCAGTCCCTTGGTGCACAGACGCCGAGGCAAAATGCAGCACGGGGATCACATCTTCCTCAAGTGAGAGCTTGGTAACCTCTGTGCCAACATCGACTCGATCGAGCCTGAGAATATTGACCAGAGGCGCGCCGGCGGGCAAAGGCACTCCCGGCTCGGCCAGATACTCCACCATACCGGCCATGGGTGCGTGAAACTTTCGATAGTCTTTCAGCAAACAAGCAAAACGCGGCATCACCTGCGGCAGTACGCTTTGGGCTATCACCTCTCTATAGCTCAGATAACTTAATATTCCTTCCGCATCCCGACTGGCATCGGCAAGATCGATACGCTCCTGACTGCCAAGCTCCAAAGTAAAGGCCGATACTGCGACTTTTAGATCTCGCCCCCTATTCTTGGCATAGTCGCTGAGTTGCCACCAGGGATTAAAGGCCGCTTCATCCATGGCACCGCCAAAGCCTTTAGGCATCACCAAGGTGTAGGGAATATGAAAGTAGTCGGCAGCTGACAGCTCATACTCGGGACAATAAAGGTGTTTACAGGACTTGGGGCCGGTGTGCAGATCCAGCACTATGTCAGCGCCATGTGCCAGTTTCTGCAGATTGAGCGCCAATCTCTGGCCGGTCGTCACTCCCCAGGGATTGGCCAATGCCTGTTCACAGTTGGCAATGAGAAGCTGACGAAAAGCATCAAACAGTGCTTGCTCCGGCAGCTCACTATACTGCGGATACCAGTCATCCAGATGGACGACCTGCTCAAGATAGGCTCGGTTCCAGTTAATACCTGTGATGGGATCGAAGCGGCCCAAGGTAAACTCACCGCTTTTCTGGTTGATCCCCAAGGGGTTGGCCAAAGGCACCAGAGTGACATCTCCCAGAGGCGGATGCGCCTTGAAGTACTGCAACAATTGCAAGATCACCGCATTGCCCTGTACCTCGGCGCCATGCACATTGGCCTGAATATAGACGCTGGGCGCCGAATGACCGGTGCCTTTGAAGCGATATATGGGGATGGTCAGAGGCTGACCTGCGGCCAGCTCCCCAACCTGCAGGTGTTCAAGCTGCATCCTGAGCACCTTCAAATAAGTTACGATGCAAAGCGGCCACCACATCACCGGCTTCGGCTTCAGACACCAAGACACAGAGATTGTGTGGACTGGCACCCTGACAGATCATTCGGACGTTATGGGGTTCGAGCACTTCAAATACCCGGCGACAGATCCCGGCGGTAGTGGCTATCTTGTTGCCAATGATCGCTACCAGGGCCAGCTTGTCTTCCACCCGCACCCGGCAGTTTTGCGATAACTCCTGCAGCAGAGCTTCCGTCAGAAGCCCCTTACCGGCTGAATCTGAGCCTGTTTTGTCCAGGGTCAGCGACACATTCACCTCTGAGGTGGTAATGAGATCGACACTGATCTTGTGCCGCGCCAACACAGCAAAGGTCTCAGCCAAAAAGCCCTGGGCATGCAACATCTGCAAACTATGCAAGTTAAGCAGGGTCTGATCTCGTCTCACGGCAACGGCCCTGAATACCGGCTCATCTTCCACTTGATGGCGGATCCAGGTGCCGCCTTTTTCCGGCGCCCGACTGGAACCGACAAACACTTGGATCTGTTGGCGCACCGCCGGCAAGATGGTGGCAGGGTGTAACACCTTGGCGCCAAAAGTAGCCATCTCCGCCGCCTCATTAAAACTGATTTCTGCGATAGGCCTGGCGTTGGGAGCCAGTCTGGGATCTGTGGTGTAAATCCCTTCTACATCGGTCCAGATCTCAACCGCATCGGCTTGCAAAGCTTCTGCCAACAGAGCCGCGGAATAATCACTGCCGCCACGCCCAAGGGTAGTGGTTCGCCCCTCGGCATCGGCACCGATAAACCCCTGGGTCACCAACAGTTGCTGCTCAAGCAAGGGTTGTAATTTCTCTGTCGCCAGTCGCTTCAGTTCGGCGATTTGTGGTTCGGCCTTGCCGAAATGGCTATCGGTACGCATCACCTGACGCACATCAAAGGCGCTGGCCTTGGCACCGCGTTCTCTCAATACCGCGGCAAACAGCGCTGAAGAGCATTGCTCACCAAGGGACAGGATCTCATCAACCATAGCATTACTCGGCCCCTGCAACAGCTTGGCACTGAGCGTTGCCATACGGCTGAGCAAGGCATCCAGCGCCGCGGCAACAGCAGCAGGTCTACCAAGTTTGTCCAGAATCGCATATTGAATGCTGGCAATATCTTTCAATAATTTGAGACGGCGCTCATCCCCCATGTCTGCCTGAGACAACTCCACCAACAGATTGGTTACGCCACTGGATGCACTCACCACAACCAGACGAGTAGCCGAATTTCCAAGCACTATATCGGCACAGCGATTCATCGCCTGATAATCGGCAACTGAGGTACCGCCAAACTTGGCAACAACAAGAGACATCAGCGCATTCCCCCACAGGCAGGTGACAGGGAAAGGTCGACAACGAGAATAGACTTCATGAGTTAAGCTCCGAACAGATAACGTTCGAAGAGCCTGGTGCTGAGATAACGCACCCCAAAGTAGGGACAAAGCGATCGTCACCAGAAGCTCTCCACCAAAAACCAGGTGACAGCCGCCAGGATTCAGCCTGACCAACCGACCGGAGAGCGTTACCAATACGCATCCCGACCTCGGCGTTAATCTCCCTCATGAGCCGTCATAGGAAATTGGTTTCCTCTGACTCACTACCTAGTTAACGCTCCTCTTCTGTTCCTTTCTTGCGAAAGGGATGAAAAAATTAGCAATAAAGCCCTTATGAAGTCAATGCTAATTTGCATCTGATGAAATATCCTCAACTTATTTATCACTAAGTTCAGGTAATTCATTGACCAAACGAGCTCGGCTTGCAAATAATCCAAGCTCTATTTCATGCTTGCCTTTATGGCAGGGCACTAATGTCAGTAAGCCTTTATCCACATAATAAAGTGCATTCTGACGGTACTTGAATGCCAGTTCGATTGCCGCAGCCTTATCCAAAAACAGGGCCCAACTTTTTTCCATATGACTGAGATCATCGGCAGCGCCTATGATCGCCCGGTAAGGAATGCCCAGCTTATCAATATCGTGTTGTAGCTGCCGATCGAGAAGACGGTTCTGGCAGGAAGTCAATTTTTGCCCCAGAGGGTTATGGGCGGTGACAATGGCAAAAGGAACAGCGGAAGAAAACGACTGAGTCAAAAAAAAGCATGCGCTCTGGTAGTACTGCCAGAGACTTTCAAATGCAGCATCCATTGTAGTATCTGTCTCTAATGAACCGGAGTTATTCTAGCAAAGGCTTACGAAATCCCCTAGCCCCGTGAGCAAGCTCACAGTAAGACAAAACACAAAACGCTTAAGTTTCAATATCTAACATAAAAACTTGTGACTTAGATCATAGTTAAACATTAATTTGTTAACATTTCATTTGTTAACAAATGCCTAATCCTAGTACAATGGATTGTATCGACAGAGACCTAGAGTTAAGCGTGTGACCAGGCTAGCGCCATTACGCGACAGCATAAGTCTCTAATGATAACGACTCTGTACCAAATGTAATCTGGTTTTAAGATCGCATTTTCTGGATTTTCCATGTCTTTCAGGAACTAAATCCCGCCACTGGGAATCCTAGAGAGTACAGTTCGCGCCTCTCCAGGTGGAGAGCATACTTTTTGCTAATCATGAAGTGTGTTGCCGTTTCATTTCAGTTTTGAACAGCACTTACGTGAACCCTGTGAATGTTGGCGTTTTAGAGAGTATAGCGGAGCGTCACCCGCGCTCATGGTTAGATAAACTGATTTAATTAGGTAAATAACATGCAAAACCCGCACATTCTGATCGTTGAAGATGAAGCCGTTACCCGTAACACGCTGAGAAGTATTTTCGAGGCAGAAGGTTATGTGGTAACCGAAGCCAATGATGGCGCAGAGATGCACAAAGCCTTGCAGGAAAACAAGGTGAACCTGGTGGTTATGGATATCAATCTGCCAGGTAAGAATGGTTTGCTGTTGGCGCGGGAGTTGCGCGAAATCAACAATATCGGCCTCATCTTCCTTACCGGTCGTGATAACGAAGTAGACAAGATCTTGGGCCTGGAAATCGGTGCCGATGATTACATCACCAAACCGTTCAACCCTCGTGAGTTGACTATTCGTGCCCGCAACCTGCTGACTCGTGTCAACAGCTCAGGAGCTGAAATTGAAGAAAAGGCCGCCGTGGAACATTATCGTTTCAATGGTTGGAGCCTGGAGATCAACAGCCGTTCACTGGTCAGCCCTCAGGGTGAGTCTTACAAGCTGCCGCGTAGCGAATTCCGCGCCATGCTGCACTTTGTGGAAAACCCAGGCAAGATCCTCAGCCGCGCCGAGTTGCTGATGAAGATGACCGGCCGTGAGCTTAAGCCACATGACCGTACTGTTGATGTGACTATCCGCCGTATCCGTAAGCACTTCGAAAGTGTGCCTGATACACCGGAAATCATCGCCACCATCCACGGCGAAGGCTACCGTTTCTGCGGTAATCTGGAAGACTGATAAACACGCGTTATCGGCCCTGAACAAAGCCAGCTTATCGAGCTGGCTTTTGTTTATCTGCTATCACCACTCCCCCTTCTACTGATATTTGCTGGTGATTTCCTCACGGTAATGCTCTGCCAATCCCAGCGCCTTTATCTTAGATAGCTCCTTTATCTTAGGTAGCTCCTTTGCCACATATGCCAGTTTCGGAAACAGTTGCCATACGATTGCCCATTGATATTCAGCGGCATCCGCCGAACTGAGTACAAACTTGATTCTGCTGGCTTAGTGGCACTGGATATTCGCCCATAAAAAAACCCGCCATCAAGGCGGGTTTTTATCAGGATAATTAATCCTTATTTCTTGGCTGCGTTACGAGCCTTGGTTTCTGCGATAACAGTCTCAGCCACGTTGGCAGGACATGGAGCATAGTGAGAGAACTCCATGGAGAACTGACCACGACCAGAAGTCATGGTACGCAGGTGACCGATGTAACCGAACATTTCTGCCAGTGGCACGTCAGCCTTAACACGTACGCCAGTCAGACCAGCTTCCTGATCCTTGATCATACCGCGACGACGGTTCAGGTCACCGATAACGTCACCAACGTGATCGTCTGGAGTAAACACGTCAACCTTCATCACAGGTTCCAGCAACTGAGGCTTGGCCTTAGGCATAGACTGACGGAATGCACCCTTGGCAGCGATTTCAAACGCGATCGCTGAGGAGTCAACTGCGTGGTAACCACCGTCGAACAGTTCAACTTCAACGTCCAGTACTGGGAAGCCAGCCAGAGGACCTTCGTTCATCATGTCTTCGAAGCCGCTTTCAACTGCTGGCCAGAATTCACGAGGTACGTTACCACCAACAACGCTGGAGGTGAACTTGAAGCCACTACCAGCTTCGCCTGGACGGATGCGGTAGTCGATCTTACCGAACTGACCAGAACCACCAGACTGCTTCTTGTGAGTGTAGCTGTCTTCAACGGCTTGAGTGATGGTTTCACGGTAAGCTACCTGTGGAGCACCAACAGTCAGTTCAACACCGTGAGTACGCTTCAGGATGTCTACTTTGATGTCCAGGTGCAATTCACCCATACCCTTAAGGATGGTTTCACCGGTTTCCTGGTCGGTTTCAACCTGGAATGATGGATCTTCTGCAACCATCTTACCCAGAGCAACACCCAGCTTCTCAGAAGCGCCTTTGTCCTTAGGAGTTACAGCGATAGAGATTACTGGATCAGGGAAGATCATAGGCTCAAGAGTACATTCGTGCTTAGGATCACACAGAGTGTGACCAGTCTGAACGTTCTTCATACCTACAACGGCGATGATGTCACCGGCTTGAGCAGAGTCGATCTCTTTACGATCGTTAGCGTGCATCTCAACCATACGGCCGATACGCTCGGTCTTACCGGTAGCAGAGTTCAGGATAGTGTCACCTTTCTTCAGCTTACCAGAGTAGACACGGATAAAGGTCAGGGCGCCGAAACGGTCATCCATGATCTTGAACGCCAGAGCGCGCAGTGGCTCATCGGCAGATACAGTAGCGACTTCACCGGTTTCTTCACCAGTTTCTGGGTCAGTCAGAGGCTGAGGCTCAACTTCTGTTGGAGATGGCAGGTAGTCAACAACCGCATCCAGAACCAGCTGCATACCCTTATTACGGTAAGCAGAACCACAGTAAGTGGGGAAGAATGACAGATTGATGGTACCCTTACGGATACAACGCTTCAGATCTTCGATAGAAGGCTCTTCACCTTCCATGTAAGCTTCCATCAGGTCGTCGTCCTGCTCAACGGCAGTCTCAACCAGGTGCTCACGGTACTCTTCAACCAGATCAACCATGTCTTCTGGAACTTCTTCTACAGAGTAGTTTTCTGGCAGACCAGAGTCATCCCATACATAAGCTTTACGGTTCAGAACGTCAACAACGCCCTTAAACTCATCTTCAACGCCGATAGGCAGAGTCATAACCAATGGAGTCGCAGCCAGAACGCGCTTGATCTGACCTACAACACGCAGGAAGTCGGCACCCATACGGTCCAACTTGTTTACGAAGATGATACGAGCAACTTCAGATTCGTTAGCATAACGCCAGTTGGTTTCGGACTGAGGCTCAACACCACCGGAACCACAGAATACACCGATACCGCCGTCCAGAACTTTCAGAGAACGATATACTTCAACTGTGAAGTCAACGTGTCCGGGTGTGTCGATGACGTTGAAACGGTGATCTTTCCAGAAGCAACTTACCGCAGCAGACTGAATGGTAATACCGCGCTCGGCTTCCTGCTCCATGAAGTCAGTAGTAGTGGTACCGTCGTGGCTGTCACCCATCTTGTGGATTTTGCCGGTCAGTTTCAGGATACGTTCTGTGGTAGTGGTTTTACCCGCGTCAACGTGAGCAAAAATACCAATGTTTCTGTATTTTGATAAGTCAGTCATGATTCAACTTCAAATGATTAGTTAATAGGAGACGGAGTATGCCACTTCAAAGCTGCGACAGACGGAACCCCATAAATAAGGCGCGTATTATAACACCGAAACCCCCATAGGCTGCAATCAGCAGTTTCAATTTTCACCAGTTTGTCACCGCTAACGAATAAAAAAAATAAAACACCATAAATTCAACATCTTGAGCACACATACTTTCACTATTCGGGTCATAAACACGGAAATTGACTTCATAAAAGTGCGGCTCTAACCTCAAACCGATGAATTTGGCCCGATTTTATTGGCTCGATCATATTCAGGATCGCAGCAAATTCTGTTACGGCCTTCTGACTTGGCCCGATACAAAGCCAGGTCAGCCCGATCAAATGCGCTCCAAATAGACTCTCCGGGTTTCAGCTCTGTCAGGCCAAAACTACAGCTAAGGCTAACACCGGCAGAAAAGGGATAAACAGTCATCGCCGATGCCAAGCGCTCACACAGATGCCTTGCCTGAATACAATCAGTATCCGGGCAAATAATCATAAACTCCTCACCGCCCCAACGGGCCACCAGGTCGATTTCGCGGGCTCCCTCCATGAGCAGAGAAGCCAGATCACTGAGTATGGAATCACCCACGCTGTGACCATGGCGATCATTGATATCTTTAAAGAAATCTATGTCTATCACTATCAGTGATGTATGCCCTTGCGCTGCGTCACTGCGATGTTCTGGCGCAAAATGTCGATGAAAGTAGTGACGGTTATACAACTTGGTTAAAGGATCGTGGGTCGAAATAAACTCAAGTTCCTTATTGGTTTCCAATAGCTGATTACGCAGTTTCTCCAACTGTTGATTCTTGGCTGTCAGCTCCCGGTTATACTTACTAATCCAGCGGTAGCGCGCCAACAAAGCGCCGAAGACCAGTGTTATCACAACCATAAGCTGCCAAGTCAGCCCTCTATCCGTCTGCTCCAACACCGCCATATTGCTCCACTGACGATACAGCCTGGCCCTGTGGTCGTCAGAAATCTGCGCCAACAAACGATTTAGATCGGGCAGCATCCACTTGCTATTCTCAGTCACCGCCATCCGGAACTGATCCTCAGGCCCGGCCCAAGCGGCGATTTTGAGGTTAAACAAGCCGCTCTGCTGAATGCGGGCATTGATGGAATACATAGAACCAATAAACAGATCAGCCTCACCGCTGGATACCATCTCCAGTCCCTGCTGCTCCGTCTCGGCCAGCATAATGTGGATCTTGGGATAGTTCTGACGCACATAATCCAGCAAGCGGTAACCTCTGGGGATCACCAGACTTCTATTCCCGACCTGTTCCATACTTTGTAGAAAGGGTTGCTCGCGGCGGGAAACCAACACATTGGGAGAGCGACTATAGATATCAGTGAAGGATAAATATTCGGCGCGCCTGGAGGTATAGTTGAGCATGGGAGTAAATACGCACTGTTGTTGCTTCAAATATGTCAATGTCTGCTGCCAGCTGGCGGTGGGTACTAACTGAAACTGCCAATCAGTCTGCTCTTCAATGAATTCAAGAAAGCCGGATGAAATGCCCACATGTTTGCCTTGGTCTATGCCTTCATAGGGCATCCAGTCGGGGTCGACACAATAGGGAATCGTGACTGCATTGACTGCGGCCGTTGCCAGTAAAAGGTTGCCAAACAATATGGGCCGCAAAAATGTCAGCAAAGTGTTTACTCTCAGGCGAGTCAGAATACATAGAATTTTAGTCCATAAACTTTACTCTCTCATTCTGAGGAGCACTCTACTGCTATCGGCCAGTTCCCGCTTGAGCTGCTCAAGCGAGCACCCGGACGGCGCCAAAGATACCAGCTGTTCATTGCTCAAGCTTTGCCAGTTGGCCTCAATCTGCCCGGCATCGCTGAGATGCAACTCAGCCATGCTGACTACGCGGATCACGCCCATCTACGACTCTCCCTGTCTGCCCCAAGGTAATTAGGCTCCCTTGGTAAAACTCCTTGTTGCCTGTGGCGCTTTTTTTGCGCGCTTGGATGGTACTGCACGTTTTTACAAACAGCAGTTCAGAAATATCTGAAACTTTGGCTTTTTCCGATGTTTTTCGCGTCGTTAGCCGTAAAGCCATACTTTTGAGGGGGGGGGCTTTCATTCGAAATGATGACCGTCATTTACCCCCAGGTGCCAGCTCACAGCAAAGTGTTGCTGCTATAGCCTGAGACCGGGGTTCTGGGCTATCATCTGGCCCCATAATTTCAGCGTATTCCAAAGCAGTATTCATGATCACCATTTCCGATGCCCAGTTGATCCGTGGCACCAAGACCTTGCTTGACGAGGCCTCATTGACTATTTATCCCGGCCACAAGGTGGGATTAGTCGGCGCCAACGGTACGGGCAAGTCCTCATTGCTGGCCCTGATTTTAGGGCAACTACACCTGGACAAAGGCGAGATCAGCGTGCCATCCCAGTGGCGCATTGCAACCGTTGCCCAGGAGACCCCGGCGCTGGAGGTATCGGCACTGGAATATGTGCTCGATGGCGATAGTGAGTTTCGCGAGCTCGAAACCCAGCTGGCCAAGGCTGAAGCCGAGGATAATGGCCACAGGATAGCCGAACTGCACGGCAAGCTTGATGCCGTAGGCGGCTACAGCATACGTGCCCGTGCCGGTACCCTGCTGGCAGGTCTTGGCTTTACCGAGGCCCAGCAGAGCCATCCGGTGAAGAGTTTCTCCGGTGGCTGGCGGATGCGCCTCAATCTAGCGCAGGCACTGCTGTGTCGCTCAGAATTATTGCTGCTCGATGAGCCCACCAACCACCTGGATCTGGATACCATGTACTGGCTGGAAGGTTGGATTAAATCCTATCAAGGCACGCTGGTGCTGATCAGCCACGACCGTGACTTTATCGATGCCATAGTGGACGAAATCGTCCATGTGGAACACCAAAAACTTAACTTCTACAAGGGTAACTACAGCGCCTTTGAACACACTCGTGCCGAACGTATGGCCCAGCAACAGGTGGCCTATGAACGCCAGCAGCGAGAGAGAGCGCATATGCAGTCTTTTGTAGACCGCTTCCGTTACAAGGCCAGTAAGGCCAAACAGGCCCAAAGTCGCCTGAAGGCACTGGAAAAGATGACTGAGCTGATGCCTTCCAAGGCCGACAGCCCTTTCTATATGGAGTTTCGCGAGCCGGATGCGCTGCCCAACCCCTTGGTGAAGATGGAAGATGTGTCGGTCGGCTACGGCGACAAGGCTATTCTCAACAAGGTGCATCTCAATCTGGTGCCCGGCGCCCGCATCGGTTTATTGGGTCGTAATGGTGCCGGTAAGTCCACCCTGATTAAGTTGCTGTCTGAGCAACTCTCGCCCATGCGCGGCCTGTACGAACCCAATCCCGGGCTCAATATCGGCTACTTTGCCCAGCATCAGATAGAGTTTCTGCAGCTGGATGATACCCCGCTGCAGCATCTGCAGCGCCTGGCCCCCAATGCCCGCGAACAGGAGTTGAGAGACTTCCTCGGTGGCTTTGGATTCCAGGGAGATATGGCGCTGGCCCAAGTGCGTCCCTTCTCCGGTGGTGAAAAGGCCCGTCTGGTACTGGCGCTGCTGGTTTGGCAACGCCCCAATCTATTGCTGCTCGATGAGCCCACCAACCACCTGGATCTGGAGATGCGCCACGCCCTGACCGTTGCACTGCAGGGCTTTGAAGGCGCCATGGTGATAGTGTCCCACGACCGTCACCTGCTGAGACTCACCTGCAACGACTATTACCTGGTCGATGGCGGCGAAGTGCGGATGTTCGATGGCGATCTGGATGACTATCACCAGTGGTTGCTGGATGCCGCCAAAGCTGCAACGGCAAGTGTGTCTCAGGTTGACGAAGCCTCACCGGCCCAGGACAAGAAACTGCAAAAGCGCCTGGAAGCTGAATTGAGGCAAAAACTATCACCACTGAAGAAACGCCAGGCCAAACTGGAAGCCGAGCAAAGCCTGGCTACCGACAGATTGGCGGAGCTGGAAAATCTGCTGGCGGATACTTCTCTCTACGAAGCCGAACAAAAGCCCAGACTGACGGAGATCCTCGCCGAGCGCACCCAACTTTCGCAGGCGCTGGAAGAGAGTGAAATGAACTGGTTGGAACTTCAGGAAGAGATAGACACCATCGAAGCCGAGTCAGGCCTTTGAGCCGGGGAAACCCGGGTGTTGAGATTGCAAGCAAGGAGAAAAGCGTGCCACATACGAGTCTGTTTACCTCTAGTCTTTGGCAGGAATGTGAAACACTTTACCCGGCGCTGGAAAGCCTGCTGATAAAGCTGCAGGACGAACACGGCCTGATAGTCAACCTCTTGCTGCTGGCGCTGACCCTGGACAACAAAGGCGTTAGCCTCAACCAAGGCTCGTGGGCCCAGCTCCACAGCGAAGTGGAGCAATGGGAAAGCGGCATTCTGCGCCCCTATCGGCGGCTGAGACGCCTGGCCAAACCCAACCTGGGACAAACCGAGTACCAACAGATGTTGGATGTCGAGCTGATGATGGAACGCAGAGGGCAGCAGCTGATATTGCACAAACTCAACGGCCTGCCTCGCAGCGTCACTGAAGACAGGCAACACAATCTCAGTACCTATCTGGCGCAGTTCAACCTCAGTCCTCAGCAATATCCTGCACTGCTGGCTCAGGCTTGAGCCTCCGGGCCAGCAAGCTGGCGTTGCGCGCCGTCAAACCATAGATACTCAGCTGCGGATTGGCTCCCAAACTGCTGGGAAATACAGAGCCATCCATCACCGACAGATTGCTGTAGTAATGCGCCTGGCCTTCGCTGTTCACCCAGGATAACTGCCTGTTTTCACCCATGGCGCAGCCGCCCATCACATGCGCTGAAGCCACTACGGTCTTCAGTGGCGCCAGCGGCATCTCAGCAATAACCTGTTTGGCCTCTTGCCAGGAGGACAAAATTCCGGCGCCCTCATTGATGGGCATAATCTGCTCGGCACCGGCGGCAAACTGCAGCTCGGCCATGCTGGCAAAAGCCCTTCTGGCGGCGGCAAACAGGGCCGGCGTCAGAGGGTAATCCAGGGCAGTGCCTTTATCTGTCAGCAATACCTGGCCACCGGGCAATTCCGGCGAAAAGCCATCCCGGATCAGGGCTATGGTGACCTGCAGATGATTGAACCAGGACATCAACTCGGCATGCTGTGGCCCATAGCCCAAGGTCTTGGAGGCGATAAGCACAGGATGCACCGGCGGTACTTCCAGCTTATATCCAGGTTGACCAGTGGCACCATCTTGCCAAACAAACTGATCCGAATATATCGACTGCGGTGCCCCGGAGTGGGCATTGATGGCCTCCCGAAAGCGGGCGCCGCTGAGTACGGTTGGGTGTAAACAGGTCTGCTTGCCGAGGCGCTGATAGGGATCTGTCATTTGTGAGCGCAGCAGCAATGCCGGAGTGTGGATTGCCCCGGCCGCCACCACATAATGACGGGCGCGGATCATCAATTTGACACCTGTAGGCTTGTTATAGCCATCGAGCGCCTCGGCTCTAAGGGCAAAAACCCGCTCACCATGATGCTCGAAGCGTTCGGCGCGAACATGGCTGTATAGCTCTGCCCCGGCATTCAGGGCAGCAGGTATTGTGGTGACCAGCATGGATTGCTTGGCATTCACCGGGCAGCCCATGCCGCAGTACCCAGTGTTCCAGCAGCCCAGCACATTGCGTTTGATAACTGTGTAGTCCCAGCCAAGCGCGACACAGCCATCCCTGAGGGCCTGGTTGTTGCGGTTGGGATCTATCGGCCAGCGACTGATATTGAGCCTTTGCTCCATCTTGTCGAACCAGGGATCCAGCTCGCTGCGGGACAAACCTTTAACCCCAAGGCTTTGCCAATAATCCAAGGTGGCTTTGGGGGTTCGAATCGAAGTAGTCCAGTTGACTGTGGTGGAGCCGCCGACCGACTTGCCCTGAAAAATACCTATCCCCTTATCCAGGGTCTTCATGGCCGCCGCTTGCTGGTAGAGTTCTGGATAGGCGCGGCGCTCCTCCATCACAAAGTCAGACGATGACTTGAGCGGCCCGGCCTCCAACAGCAAGACCCTGAGCCCAGCCTGAGTCAATATTTCAGCCGCCGTACCGCCACCGGCACCTGTGCCTATGATGACGACATCAGTCTCCAGTTCAAGATCCTCGGCCAAAGAGGCACCATCTGTATGTTTCCAACCTGTGGCCAGCCCGGCCAAAATGGGATCAGCTATCGACAAATGTGTCTCCAGTCGGGTATCAGAGTGCCAGTTTTGGCTTGTTATAGTTGAGTCTGTCCCAATGCTCAGGGCAGGCATAATAGCTTGCCATCAATAATTCTCTGAGACCGAGATAAGCTTGTTGCAGCAGCGCCATCCAAGCGCTGCGCCAGGACTCCAGCATGTCGACCAATTCGTTGGGGCTGCGCAGCATCAGAGGCGTCATGCTGCCGCTCAGCAAAAGTAAGCCAAAGCGGTTTTCCAGCAAGTCGAGCAGCTGTTCCAGCTCCTGACGCTGGGCCTTAGGTAGCCATTTAAGGGTTTGATTGACCGCATCCAGAGTACGATTGATGGCATCGACTCTATGCTTGCTAATCTCAGGCAATGCGCCTTCAAGCAACACAGGGATCAAGGCACCAAGCAGAAGATCATGGGGCTTTTCCCGCTCACTCAAGCTGGCAATCTCCTCATCCACATAGAGGCTGACACCTAACGCCAGCGCCGTTGTTCCTCCCAAAGCCCACAATAGAAACTGCCGTCTTTGCATGCCTGTCCTCCTGTCATTTCCCTGCACTCGGCTGTGCTGACATCTGTGTTACAATCCGGCCGATAACCAATTAACCACAGCAAAGCGCCCACGGCAATAGGCCATTTTGCATGCGAGATCCCATGAGCAGCAGTTTTCGTCCGCCCTGGTGGGCCAGAAGCCCCCATTTTCAAACTATCATTCCCGTGCTGACCAAAGTGGCGGGGTTGCCGCTGCGGCGTGAGCGTCTGGAACTGGAAGATGGTGACTTTATCGATCTCGACTGGCTCAAGACGCCAACCCCGGGTAAGCCCTTATTGGTAATACTGCACGGGCTGGAAGGCAGCGCCGACTCCCACTATATCCGCCGCCTGCTGCGTGAGTGTCAGAAGCAGAGACTGGCCGCCGTAGTGCACCATCACAGAGGCTGCTCGGGTGAAGACAATCGCCTGGCGCGCAGTTACCACAGCGGTGATACGGCCGATATCAGCCATAGCCTGCAAACCCTGAAGCAGCGCTATCCCCACTCGCCTCTACTGGCGGTAGGTTACAGCCTCGGCGGCAATGTACTGGCCAAGTACCAGGGAGAATTTGCAGATAAAAGCCTGCTCAGCCGCGCCGCCGTGGTATCGGCACCGCTGGCGCTTGCATCCTGCGCCAAGCGGCTGGAGAAAGGCTTCTCCAAAGTTTATCAAAGTTATCTTATCCGCCAATTGCAGCAAAAAATGTTGCTGAAACTCGAGCGGGGCAACAGCCAGTTGCCGCTGAATGGTGAAGCCATCAAACGGCTGAACACCTTTTATGATTTTGACCATCAGGTGACTGCACCGCTGCACGGTTTCAACGGTGTCGATGACTATTATCAAAGGGCCAGCGCCTTGCCTTTATTGGGTAAGATAGCCAAACCGACCCTGATAATTCATGCAGCAGACGACCCTTTTATGACTGACGCCGTTATCCCATCATTGGCACATCTGCCCGCCTGCGTCGAATATGAACTTCATGCCAATGGCGGCCATGTAGGCTTTATTGAGGGTGGCACACCGTGGCGACCACGCTATTATCTGGAGCAGCGATTGCTGCGTTATCTGACGGAGTCAACTCATGCTGATACCCTATGAATCCCTGCTGCAACTGCCCAAGGAAACCCTGGATAACCTGATTAAGGAATACCTGCTTTCCCAGGTGGAAGACGGCAGTTTCGATTCCCTAGGTGACAAGGCGTTGGAGCAGGCCATCGGCAAGTGCCATCTGGCGCTCAAGAGCGGCCATTTACTGGTAGAATTCAGCGAAGATGACGAGTCCGTTGCCATCCGCTCCCGCGAGGAAATCATGCGCCGAACTCCACTTGCCCATGATTGACCCGTCCCCCTGCATTCCTTTATAAGTAGTTAACTAAAGGTTAACGGGCCAGATAACCACAGTGTTGGCCTGCGGCCCAAGTTCTTTGAAACAGGTAGGAAAAATGTCTGCAAAACATCCAATTATCGCAGTGACAGGTTCATCGGGGGCCGGAACCACGACTACCACAACCGCCTTCAGTCACATCTTCAGACAACTGGGGATCAATGCGGCCATGGTGGAAGGGGACAGCTTTCACCACTATACCCGCGCCGAAATGGAAGTGATGATCCGCAAAGCCAAGGCCGAAAACCGCAACATCAGCTATTTTGGTCCGGAAGCCAATGACTTTGCCCGTCTGGAGAAGTGTTTTGCCGACTATGCCGGCACGGGACAAGGGGAAACCCGCTCCTACTTGCATACCTTCGATGAAGCCGTGCCTTACAACCAGATGCCGGGTACCTTTACCCAATGGCGGCCGCTACCGGAAGACACGGATATGCTCTACTACGAGGGGCTGCACGGCGGTGTAGTGACCGGCGAAAGCAATGTTGCCCAACACGTGGATCTCTTGATTGGCATGGTACCCATAGTCAACCTGGAGTGGATCCAAAAGATCATCCGCGATACCTCTGAGCGCGGCCATACCCGTGAAAAAGTGATGGGCTCAATCGTGCGTTCAATGGACGACTATATCAATCACATGACGCCGCAATTCTCCCGCACTCATATCAATTTTCAGCGGGTCCCTACGGTAGATACCTCCAACCCCTTCAGTGCCAAAGATATTCCCAGTCTGGATGAAAGCTTTGTGGTGATCCGTTTTCGCGGCATCAACAATGTCGACTTTCCTTACTATTTGAAGATGATCCAAGGGGCTTTTATGTCCAGGGTAAACACCCTGGTCGTGCCGGGAGGCAAGATGTCATTGGCGATGGAGCTTATTCTGACGCCGCTTATCAAAGACCTGATGGATAAGCGCCAAGCCCTGCTGGAGCAGGATATTGAATAAGCTGGTTGCAGATAAATTTTGGCTTCAGACTCGATTAAGTTTGATTTAAGTCTAAAAGGGTAAATTACAGTCATCGGGATTTCAGGCGAAATACTGATGGTTGACATACTCTTGGGGATAGATTCCCCCATCTTGATCTGTTTGTTCCCTCGAGTATGTCAACAACCTACCCTATTTTATATGCCCATAATGGGCATTTTTTATTGCCCGAATTCTTGCTCCCCATGCAAGCGCCCTTATCTTCCTCTGACGCAAACACAATCAACCACAGCGAAAACCCCAGCGTTCAGCAAAGGAATTATCCGTATCGGCTTGAAGCATTCACAATGGGCGTTATTCCATCAAGGGCACCACTTCACGGTAAGGCTTGTGACTGCGATAACTCTCCAGCCGCTGCCTAAATTCAAGCGCTTTACTGAAATCCTGTGACTGCTCAAGCGCTGCAATGGCCTGCTGCTGAGTCGCCACCGCAGCGGTAAAATCTCCCAATTCGGCGTAAGCTGCCGCCAGGTTATCGAGATTTGTGGGGTCCTGATTGTTAACTTCCAGTAGTTGCTTAGCAAGCGCCAACGCCCGACCACCATCTCGGTACTTGGCTTCCGGGCAAGTGGCCAGGATCCAGGCGGCATTGCCAAGAGAGATGTCATCACCGGCCGAGCTGAAAAACGCCACAGCCTTGCCGCAATGGCGGTTAACCCCTTCGCCGCCGGAAGCATAGAGGAAACCCAGTCTGAACTTGGCCCAATGGTTGCCCTGCTCCGCCAACGGCAGATACCAACGCTCGGCCAGCGCCAGATCCCGCTGCATCAACTTGCCTTCAAATGCCAGGTCTGCCAGGGTTTGCTGCGCCTTGGTCTCGCCCCCTTCGGCAGCTTTGGTCAACCAGGCGAGACCGGCAATTTTGTCCTCGACGACGAAACGGCCGGAGAGGTACATCAAGCCAAGCAAGTACTGAGCTTCCACTTCACCATTGGCGGCATTGAGCTGAATATAAGCCAGTTTGCTGGCGGCAATTTCCTTGCTTGGCTGGGGAATGGCAAAGGCCTGTAACTGTCCACTGAACAGACTCAAGGCCAACATGGCAGCCGCTGCAATTAAGGGGGTCTTCACTCTGATACCCTTTGGTAGTCTATGCATACAGACTCATAAATTAGCCCGAACCCGGCGTGAAAGTCGAGGTGAATTCAACAATAAAATGCTAATAATAGCCCTCAATGTGCTTGGCAAATTGTGAGCAAGGCTGAGAAGATGTGATTTAACCTACAGACTCGAGCGAATCCAGAGGCTTTTAATCTGAATTGGTTGACATGTATCACTAAAGTATCAGAATGATAACCAAGATTAGCGATTTAATTGCGTTGATTCACTTAGTCTAAACTAAGACCAGGTTCAAAGTTTACTCTTTGATATTGACGTAAAATCCTTATTTAGAATATCCTTACTTTCGTTTTAATCAATCGAGGAACATAGGCATGGCTCTGATTGGTAAGCCAAAACCAGATCCGACTTTGGAGTGGTTTTTATCACACTGTCACATTCATAAGTATCCAGCCAAAAGCACCCTGATCCATGCTGGTGAAGATTCAGACACTCTGTATTACATAGTTAAAGGGTCTGTTGCCGTATTGATTAAAGATGAAGAAGGTAAGGAAATGATCCTCTCTTATCTGAATCAGGGCGACTTTATCGGTGAATTAGGTCTGTTCGAAGAGCAAGCCGAGCGTACCGCTTGGGTTCGCGCCAAGCAAGCCTGTGAAATTGCTGAAATCTCTTACAAGAAGTTCAAGCAGCTGATCCAGGTTAACCCTGAAATCCTGATGAAACTTGCCGCTCAGATGGCACATCGTCTACAGAGCACCAGCCAAAAAGTGGGCAACCTGGCCTTCCTCGACGTAGCAGGTCGTATCGCTCAAACTCTGTTGCACCTGGCCAAACAGCCTGATGCCATGACCCACCCAGACGGCATGCAGATCAAAATCACCCGTCAGGAAATCGGTCAGATTGTTGGTTGTTCCCGCGAAACTGTGGGCCGCATCCTCAAGATGCTGGAAGAGCAGAACCTGATCCAGGCGCACGGTAAAACCATAGTGGTTTACGGTACCCGCTAAGCCAGCTTCAGCTTGATTTAAGCCTGATTCTATAGAGTGGCCAAGGTAATATCCTTGGCCACTTTTGTTTTTCGGGAGCATCAATTGAGAGGGCTATTTTTCATTAGCTTTATTAGCCTGACTTTGAGTACTGCAAAGGCTGAAGTGGCCAGTCCCCACCTGGAACCCGATCACGATATCGCCAAGGAATTAGTGAAATCCGGGACGATTCTCTCCTTGGATGCCACTCTCTCTCAGCTACAATGGGTGTGCCATGGCAAATTGATCGACGCTCATCTCTATCAGAAAGATGGTGAATGGCGTTATGATTTGCAGATAAAAGTCGAACATGGCCATATCGTCAACCTGAGCCTAAATGCAGGCACAGGTTTACCCGATAACCTAACCCCATTACCGAGCGAATGTCGTCCCAATGAAACTGCTACTCGTTGAAGATAACGCCCTGCTGGTTGAAGAACTGGCAAAACAATTAAAGCAAGCAGGCTATGTCACGGATGTCACCGACAAAGCCATAGAAGCTGACTATCTGGTCAAAGAAACCCAGTATGACTGCATCATTCTCGATATCGGCCTGCCCGATGGCAACGGCTTGCAGTTGCTGGAAAAATGGCGTCAGCAGGGACTGACCACTCCTGTGATCATGCTGACCGCTCGCAGTCAGTGGCATGAAAAGGTCGAAGGCTTCAATGCCGGCGCCGATGACTACCTGGGCAAGCCCTTTCATACCCAAGAGCTGCTGGCCAGACTGCAGGCAATTATCCACCGAACCCATGGCCGTGCCACTGTGCCCGGCAAACAATTGAACTTCGGCGGCGTCAGTCTGGATGAAGCCGAACAGACAGTAACAGTCAATGGACAAAGTTTCGACCTGACTGCCATGGAGTTTCGCTTGCTGCGAATTTTCTTGATGTCACCCAAGAAACTGCTTTCCAAGGCACAGCTTACCGATAAGCTGTATCAATTTGACGATGAGAAAGAGAGCAATGTGGTCGAGGTCTATGTCACCCACCTGCGTAAGAAACTGGGTAAGACGGCGATAGAAACCCGTCGTGGCCAAGGTTATATCTTTCACGGCAGCCAATCCTGATGATGTCCATCCGCACCAAGCTGAGCCTGTGGCTAACAGCACTGGTGTTACTGAGTACCCTGATAGGCCTGGCGTTTATGGAGTCCATGCTGCGTCAGGCATTTCACGACTCTATCATCAACCGCTTGCAGGAAGATCTGGAACAGGTGGCACTGGCGACTCACCTCAATGACGGTGAGATCCTGATAGATCAGAGCCTGCTTTCCGGCTTCTACAAACCCGCCTATTCCGGGCGCTATTACCAGCTCAACCTGCCGGATAGGGAGATCCGCTCCCGCTCCTTGTGGGATCAACGCCTGGAGATAGTGCAATTGGAGCCAGGGCAAACCCGCGCCTGGCAAACCAAGGGGCCACAAAATCACGATATTCAGTTGTTGTCACTGGGGCTGACCTCCAGCAGCAAGAAGATCAATGCCACTTTGACAGTGGCACAGGATCTCAGCATAGGCCGTAAGGTATTTACCGAGGTTTATGGCACTAAACTGAGTGTCAACCTGGCTATGCTGCTGGCGATGATCCTGGGGATATTTCTGGTATTGAGGCAATCCTTCAAGCCGGTTAAGCAGATAAAACAGGCGCTGGCCAAACTCAGGGAGGGGGAAATCAACTCGCTGTCACTGGAGACTATTCCTCCCGAAGTCAAACCTCTGGCCGAAACCTACAACGAGTTACTTGAATACACCAGTAATCAAATTCAGCGCAGCCGTAATAATCTGGGCAATCTCAGCCACGGTCTGAAGACACCACTGGCGGTGATGCGTCAGCAGGTCGAGGCGCTGGGGTTGAAAGATCCCGACACCGCCAGGGCACTGGAACAGCAGTTGGAGCAGATCCACAAGATGATAGAGCGTAAACTGGCGGCAGCGCGAATAACCGGCGATATGCTACCTGCGGCGCAGCTGGTACTGCCAAGGGATCTGGAAAGCCTGTGCCAAACCCTGGATAAGGTGCATAGATACAAACAAATCAGTTGGCGCTTCGATATCAGCGATGGCATTCCCAGGCTGCCAATCCACAGGGAAGACGGTATGGAGCTGCTCGGTAACCTGTTGGATAACGCCTATAAATGGGCCTCTAGCCTGGTATTGGTGAGGGTATGGCAACATCAGGGGCAGGTATATGTCAGTGTCGAAGACGATGGTCCCGGGGTGGCAGAAAAAAACATGCAAACCCTCACCCGCCGCGGCAATCGTCTGGATGAAGAGATCAATGGTCATGGATTAGGATTATCGATAGTCAAGGATATTGCCGAGCAGTATCAGTTGGATATCGACTTCAGCAGAAGCCCGGCATTGGGTGGACTCAAGGTTTCACTGACCTTTAAGGCCTGAAGGTTAGCCTGACACCTCAAAGAGCCACTGAAACAAAAATAAAGAACCCAGCCTAGGCTGGGCTCTTTGCTATCAAGCTGTCAGACCTTGGCTCAATCAAGCACAGGCAGGTAGCTCAGAGCCAAACGATCACGGCTCAGTTGACCATTGAGTATCTCACCCACAGTGCCGCCCTTGAGCTGCTGCGCCAACAGTTCAGGAGAAGCCGAGGCGATAAACTGCTGCACTTCTTTGATGCGGGCAATCAGCGCCAGCGCCAACTTGTTCTCGGCGGTGGCGGCATAGATTTTACCGTTCAGGGACACTTGGGCCTGCATATCCAGCCCAGGGGCAGCCTGATGAATACCGACATATTCACGCCATACCCTGGCCTTTTGCTCACCCTGATAGTCGCTGTCGACCGAGGCCAACACCACTTGTCTCAGCATCATCTGCAGCAGGTTGCTCTTGCCTTTGGGTTGACCATTGACTGTATCAAAACCAAAGAAGCGTGATACTGTGCGGTCATAATTGGGCAGAGGCTCTATGCTCTGGCTGGCAAAATCGCTGTAGTAAGGCAGATACGTTTCCAGCTCAGGGCTGCTGTTACAGGCATCGGCAAACAAAGGCTTGCCATTGCTGACCAGATCCGGGCCATTACCCAGCGCCATGCGGCAAAGCATCTCTTCGAACAGCTTGCCGGTTTGTGGCAGATCCACCAGCGCCTTGTGACCGCGGCTGGAAGTCGATCTCGGAGTCGTGCGGCTCACCAAGGCACGCACTGCCAACAGTTTGTCCGGCCATACCCCAAGCACATCTCGCTCGTTGACATAAGGATGGTTGGGCGAGCCTTCAGGCGCCTTGACCCCGTTCAGCAAACGACCGGCGAAAGTAACATCGGCGCTCAGCATATCCCGGAACTCTTCCTTGATACCATAGTTGATGATCAGTTCCTTCAGCGCTTCTGGAGAGTCGGCAAACCGGCTGATCACTTCACCCGGAGCAAACCTCATGGTCATGTCGGCGCTCTTGAAACGATATTGCTCCAGCAACTTGGCAAAGTTGTACTGCTGTCTCAGCGCTGCCTGGCCATCTGCAGTGCGGAAGGTGACATCTACCACGGCATCATTTTCACCGGCAAGGCGCAGAAACAGGTCGGCCGCCTTGTTCATCGCCCTTTGGTTGGCACAATACCAGGTATCCTGGCCAGCTGCTTCTTTCACCTGGCAGTCGTTGGCGAAGAAGTTTTCCGGCAAGTCAAAGATCCCCTCGAGGAAGCTGACATCTTCGATAAACTGGCGGATCTCATCAAACTGGCGCTTGCGGGCAATGGTGTAACCCAGGCTGTGATCTTCATAAAGGGACTGACGGTTATGTCTCAGGTTACTGGTTTCATAGCTGTCCTGATATCTGTCGATATAGAACTGGGCAATGTCATCCAGGTTCTGACCGGCATCACTGCGGTTACAGTTACTGTTGAGCGACACATGCTCGTCGGTACAGAAGGCATAGCTGCGCAGCTTGTGGTCGCGGGCAATGTTATAGAGCGCACCGAAACGAGTCTCGCCCTGGAGCACGCCCTTTTGCAGCTCCTCACGACGCTTGGCATCTTCCTCTTTGAGGGAAACAAAATCACCATTTTCGGCTTCAACTTCACGGGCATAACCGAAACGCAGCGCCGCCAGGTCATAGGGCTCAAAAGTGGTCGCAAAGCGGTTAACGTTATAGTCCATCTGGCTGGAAAATTCGGCGTTCACTTTCAGTTCCGAATAACCGGCACCGGCAAAAGCCTGGTTCAGTGTTTCCATTTCCTGTTGGCTAAAGGTGTTGTCACCATCGCGGCTACCGGCGAAGTTGTGTCTCAGGCCGAAGTTATGGCCCAGTTCATGGGTCAGAGTACCGGCAAAGGCTTGGGCGGCCAGCGCAGTGCTCAGGCTATCTTGCAGATCCAGGCTCAGCTTCTCGAATGCCTGCAGCTTACCGCCAACTTCACCATTGGCCCACAATTCGGCATTCTGCCAATCAATCTTGTGGTCCTTAACACCGGTCGGCAACATTCTTTGCTGACCGCCTGCGGCAAACACAGTGTCGATATGCATCAAAGTATGCTCGGACCAATAGTCACGGCTGGCTTCATCGAAGTCGGCCAAGGCGTTGAACTGTTGCTCAGCGGGTTTGAGTGGCAGAGCAGCCGGAGTGGCGGCTACCATCACATCGGCAGGCTTGTCCAGCGCGGCAGGCGCAGTTTCCAATGTTGCTAAAGCTGCAGGCTTAACCACGGCTTGCTGATAAGGCACGCCGGTGAGCGCTTCGACCGAAGCCGCATCCAGCTTGCCACGGTTATAATCCAGCATCAGTTGCCGATAGTAACGCACCGCGCCTTGCTTGAGGTTGGAGCTGTATTGGTTAACCCTGGCGCTGACAATCTCCCCTGTCAGTGGGTTGGCTGCTGATGGACCGTAACCGGCCAGACCGTTATCCAGAGGTTCATCAAACAGAGTGATATGGTTATAACGCAGATCGCCATGGCGTTTATCGCCCGCCTGCTCCAGCTTAATCTGTGGCAAGCCGGTATGATAACGACTGTTGGCGATATTCATCGCGGTCACAGACTCGATAGCCGCATCCAGGAAAGGCTTGTTCTTGGCTTCATAGAAGTTGTTGGACAAGTAGTACACCAACTCTCCCTTGGCCGGGTTGAAGCGGTTCAGGTAGGTTCGAACATAGCCATCCACCCCCTCTGAGTCGGTTCTGTCCCGATAGCTGTGACTGGAGTTGAAGAAACCAAAAGTGCCCTTCTCATGCTCGCTGTAAGGAATGGCTTGATAATCTTCACTGGCCAGCTGATCCAGCGCCACTATGGAGATAAATTCCGTAGTGGTGAACGACAGGTTATCCAGATTGCCACCGTAGAACTGATTGAAACACTGGCCCGATGCCTGGTAGGTGTGTTCAATCTCGAAGTTGATCACCCCCTTGTCCAGATCCATTTCATAGCCTTTGTAGGTTCCGGCATTGACCAGTTTTGGAGATTCAGTTTCGGTGACACACTCACCAAACATAAAGATATCGTTGATCCCCAGCTCAGCTATCTTGGTGTCGGCAAAGTCAGGCACAAAAAAGCGCTTGTCCTGCCAGGTCAGGTTGGCATCGGTATTGACCTGCTCGACGTTGATACATTCTCGCCACTTGTCTTCGGTACATCTGAAGTCTATGTATTCACCGGGGATGGTCAGCACTGGCGCCTGGTTGATGCCCTCCTGGTAGCGGCTGTCATGACCAAGACCTATGGCGTCCCGATCCAACTGACGAACCTGTATGCCATTCTCTGTCTTGTGCAGGGTCACTAACTTGGGATCACCTTGGCTAAAGCCGCGGATGGCAGCGGCATACCGCGGCGCCTTGCCGACACTGCGGATATAGAGATATTGGCGCTCACCGGCCTTCTCTATCGAGTCGCTGCTAATCTGTTTCTCATCTTTGGGCAACTCCTTGTATGGTTCTTCTCCTGCCCCACATCCTGCGAGTGCCAGACTGGCAGCTATGGCCAGACTCAGACTTGACTTCTTCATTTAATCCTCTGAATAAATTGAGTTTATAAGTATTTTGTTACTGAGAAATAGAAGGTAGAGCTGCGCTTGTTATACAGCTCAAATCCTTCGGAAGGCCCCAGTTCCGGGTGGTAGAAACGGCCGCTGTTGTTATGGCCAATGGCCAGTGTCCAACTATCGGCAGGCATCCATCCCAGTTCCTGGGCAAAGGTGAATTGGTCATCCATACGACGACCACGGTAGTTCTTCGACATCCGATAGCGGCCGCTGATATCCAGGTACCAATGACTGGCAAATTGCCAATAGGCATCGGCCACCAGATCGACCTGATGTTCAATCAGCACCCGCTCACCGGCGGTCTTGTACTTGTAGGCGTTGTACCTGTATCTGGGAGACAGGTAGAAGCTGAAGTTGCCCTCAGGACGATAGAAGAGATAAGCCGCCACTCTGGGGGCATACTCCAGTCTATCCAGCTTGGTGTAATGCGCCGCCGGCAGATAAACACCGACACTGCCCTTAAGCGACAGAGTGTCGGTCAGGGAATAGAGTGGCGTTCGATACTCGAACAAGGGGTCAAAAAAGCTCGACTCCTTACCGTGCAGCGTCTCTTTTTCACCGCCAAAGGTCAGCAGTACACTGCCCCAATCACTGTTGTAATCGACCCTGGCATCCAGGCTATAAGCCCGGTAAGCATCGAAAGCCGATTCACTGTAGGCATTGCGGGTATAAGACGCATTGAAATAGGCAGTCCATTCGCCGAATTCTTCCTGTTTGAGTTCAAACTCATTAACCGCCTGAGCTTGTCCCGCAAGCAATAGTAAGCCCAGCAAAGGGAAGATCGTCTTTGCTTTTTTACTTTTTATTATGCGTGACAAGGCCAGATCGCGGTGATAGATACCGGATCTCATATTTAAAAGCCTTAATTTATTTAAAACGAATTAATCTGGAGCTAATTCCAGTCTAAGAGGTACTGCCACGAATAGGTTTTACCCATTCGAGAAGTAATTGCGCCCAATAGGGCATCCAACCAAAGGAAAGTTGCGGGACACCCAGGTTGGGAATACGGGGCCCGCAGAAGAACAAAATAAACCAACTGACTGCTATGGCTTTAAACACTTCGGCCAAGACGGCGTTATCTGCCAGTTTAACAGCCATAATACAAGGCAAGGAAAGAGAATAGATTGCCAGCTGATTTACCTGTGATGTGTTCTGTTTGGCAATAGATATCAGTGTATTAACTTCTTCAAATTCATTAGATATCGCTGCATTAGAAAAAGCCAAAAACAATAGCAAAGGCATGGTCAACTTGACCAAGCTCAGTAATTTATTATTCGACTTTGTTCTCTCGTTCATGGTTTTTTCGCTGTTCCAAGTGGAATAGCGTCTCGATATTGATACTAATGCACTTAATACACATTGTTACGTATGTAAACAAGCATAGGCATGAAAAACCTTACAATCAACACCAATACTTAATGACTAGTCTAAATAGATTAAAAACTGGGTGTACGTCATAAAAAACATCATAAAAACAAATTAATAAAGCATGCAAAACACCAATAACAAAACATATTTAAAACACAATAAAAACATTGAGGCATCAAAATATTAAGCATGTCGTTTTGTTTATAAAAAAAGCCTCCCTAATTAAGGAGGCCATTTATAAGAATTTAAGCAATGCTATGCTTTGACGTTAGTGCTCTCAAAAATCTTATCTGCCGAAGCCGCAACAAAACCGGTATAGAGTTCACCATCGGCTTTGGGGTAACGCAGGGCAAATTCATAGAAACAACTGGGGATCTCTACCGTCTTGTCATCAAAGGCGACGGGGATTCTGTCGGCCATGGTGGACGACTGTTCCAACAAGACTTCAGCTGAGCCTTTGATCTCACCGCCCACACTGTTGAGGATAAAACCAGCTTCCTTGAGCGCGGTATTGACAGCGGCCAGGGTGCTGAACTCGGCCAGATGGTTCACAGACACGGTAAAGTGATTGGCACGATAACCAAAGGCGGCAACCCAGGCAGCATACTCACTCTCGGCAAGCAGGGCTTGGTAGGTGCCATAATCAAGCTGCCAATGCCTGCCTGAATAAGTAAAGTTATCTGCGGTCAAAGCCTGGGTTGGGATCTGCTCAACCAAGTCGGTAACCCGTTGTTGCAGCTCTGGGCTGAACTCTTCCACCAGCAGCTCGGAAATGAAGACCTTGAGCTGAGTCGGATCCGGATGCTCAAAGTGCTTCGCCACCAGCTTTTTCTGCTCAAAGCGATAATCTCCGCAAGCCACATAGCCCAGCGCTTCGAAATGGGCCGCCAGCACATCCAAGCCCACCTTGGGCAGATTAAATGTACGCAAGGCGATATGGTCGTTAATAATCGCCTTGCCTTGACCCAACAGCTGATGCACTTTGGCCGCCGAAGGCGTCATCTTGATATAGTCCTGCCACATGGCATTGAACAGCGCATTGATATCTGTATGCATGGTTATTCCCTGTGTAATGCAGTTTGCCCAAAGGCAAATGGTATGTTCAAAAAAGGGAAGCGCCACTGCGCTTCCCTTCACTGTCAGAGGCTAAGTCCCGGACTCAATGCCTGTGGCAAACTCAAACCATCGGCCTCCATGGAAGCCACGGGGTAAGCACAATAGTCGGCCGCATAGAAGGCGCTGGCTCTGTGGTTACCCGATGCCCCGACGCCGCCGAATGGCGCCGCACCAGAGGCTCCGGTGATCTGCTTATTCCAGTTCACTATGCCGGCACGAATCCGTGCCAGGAAATAGTCATAGTCTTCACGGCTATCAGCCAGCAGCCCGGCAGAAAGGCCATAACGGGTATCATTGGCCAGCGAAATCGCCTGATCAAAGCTGCTATAGCGCACCAGTTGCAGCAAGGGCCCAAAATACTCTTCATCGGGCAGTTCAATCACCTCGGTAACATCAATCAGCCCAGGTGACACCAGGCCGGTACCGCTCTCAATATGGGTCAGTTCCACCAGCGAAACCCCGCCGAGATTCTGCAGATTACGCTGCGCCGCGACCATGCCCTTGGCTGCTGCTTCAGAGATCATCGAGCCCATAAAGGGCTGTGGTTCGGCATTCCAGGGGCCGACAGCTATCGCTTTGACCGCTGCAACCAGGGCAGTAACCAAAGCATCGCCCTGCTCACCTTTCTCTATGTAGAGACGACGGGCACAGGTACAACGCTGGCCACTGGAGATATAGGCAGATTGAATAATTTCGTGCACGGCCGCCTTGATATCACTGATCCCTTTAACGATGAGCGGATTGTTACCACCCATTTCCAGGGCAAGGATCTTGCCCGGATGACCGGCGTACTGCTGATGCAGCAAGTGGCCGGTGCGGGAGCTGCCGGTAAAGAACAGACCATCAAGCTGAGGATGTGAAGCCAGCGCCTTGCCGGTTTCCACTTCGCCCTGCACCAGGTTGATAACCCCGGCTGGCAGACCGGCTTTCTCCCACAGCTTGAGCATCAGCTCTGCCACTTTTGGCGTCAGTTCCGATGGCTTGAATACCACGGTGTTGCCCGCCAGCAAAGCCGGTACTATATGGCCGTTAGGCAGATGGCCTGGGAAGTTATAAGGCCCAAAGACCGCCACCACGCCGTGGGGCTTATGTCTCAGCACGGCCCGCCCGGCAGGCAGTTCATTTTCAGTTTCGCCGGTACGCTTGTGATAAGCCGCAACCGACAGACCGATTTTGCCTATCATGGCACCCGCCTCGGTGGCCGTTTCCCACAATGGCTTACCGGTTTCCTGCGCTATGGTGTCGGCGATTTCCGCCTTATGGGCTTCCAGCTGATCGCGATAAGCCTCTATCACCTGCAGGCGGCCGTCAAAACCGAGCATAAACCAGTCAAACTGTGCCTCTCTGGCGGCTGCAACGGCAGCTTCTACTTGAGCCGGAGTAGCGGCATTACCCTGCCACAGGGTTTCACCGTTGGCCGGGTTGCTTGAACTCATTGCCTGGCCTTCGCCAGCGAGCCATTGGCCCTTGATAAATTGTGTCATTATGCTGTTCCTATATTGCCAATACCCTGACCGATTGCCCGTCTGCCACCAAGAGTGCGGCGGCCAACTCGCTCGACAGGATCACTTCTTCACTGTCGTCTGTCAGCGCCAGCTTGGCCGAACCGGCACGGTAGTCTGCCAAATGGGTGTTGGAGAGAATAAAGCTGTCCTTTGATTGAGGCATATCACCGATACGCACCGTCAGTAAGCGACTCTCGCGCACGGAGCGAATATCCGCCAGGTTGCATTCAACCGTGGGGCCACCATCAAAAATATCCACATAGTTGCGCCAGCGGAAACCTTCCGCCTGTAACAGGCTCAAGGCCGGGCGTGTATTGGTGTGCACTTCACCGATAACCTTCTGCGCCGCTTCGGGCAACAGGCAAACATAGACAGGGCTGCGGGGCATCATCTCGGCCATAAAAGCCTTCTGTCCCAGACCTGAGAGGTAATCGGCCTGAATAAAATCTATGCCGAGGAAGTTTTGCTGCAGCCAGCCGTAGAAAGGGGAATTACCGTTCTCATCGCTGACCCCACGCATCTCGGCGATAACAGTTTCACCGAATCGATTGGCATGCTGGGCCAAAAACAGAAAGCGGCTGCGTGACAGCATGCGGCCATTGTTGCCCTTGCGGTAGGAATCTCTCAGAAACAGGGTGCAGAGCTCGGCGGCACCTGTGTAATCATGACACAGGCTGAGGGTTTCAACCTCGTTACGTACTTCTATCTGCGACGAATGATAAACCTCTGTACCCAGACGGTAATGGTAGAAGGCATCTTCCATTCCCACCGCGGCTTCCAGACCACAGGTGCCCACAACCTCTTGGGTCTCTGTATCTTCCAGCACCATGAGGTAACCTTCATCAAAAGGCGTTTCCACCGCCTTGGCGAAAGAGGTTTCCGAACGGGCGATTTTGCGGGTCAGCAGTTCATCATTGACCGGCAGCGAGGTGAATCCATGGCCCGATTCCTCGGCGATACAGCGCAGCGCCGGGAAATCTGAGGCTCGGATAGGCCGTATGATTAACATGGTTAAATCTCCACTCATCCACAGTTGCTGCTCCGTCGGGCCTGCCCGTCAGAACAGCAGCTGTGAGTTTATTGCGCTAAGTGGGCCAAGGCCCACGGGGATCAGGCGGCAACCACCTTGGCGACCGCTTTTTCAAAGCGTGCCAGACCCTCGGCAATATCACTTTCAGGGATGATCAAAGAAGGAGTAAAACGAACCACATTGGCACCGGCCATCAGTGTCATCAGGCCATTGTCGACCGAGGCCAACAGAAACTCACGGCTGCGTCCCTGATACTGCTCATTCAACACGGCGCCGAGCAACAGTCCTTTGCCGCGCACCTCGGAAAACACCTGGTACTTGGCATTGATTTTTTCCAGGCCATCACGCAGCAGTTGCTCACGGCGTTTAACGCCCTGCAACACTTCGGGGGTATTGACCAGATCAAATACCGCGTTGCTGACGGCACAGGCCAGAGGGTTACCACCATAGGTGGAACCATGAGTGCCCACTTTAAGATGAGCGGCAATCTTGTCCGTGGTCAACATGGCCGCGATGGGGAAACCGCCGCCCAGGGCCTTGGCAGTGGTGAGAATGTCCGGCACTATATCTGTACCCATGTAGGCATACAGCTCGCCGGTACGGCCAACGCCGGTTTGCACTTCATCGAACACCACCAACGCATTGTACTTGTCGGCCAGTTCACGCACCTTGGCCAGGAACTCTGGAGTGGCGTTTATGATACCGCCCTCACCCTGCAGCGGTTCCAGCATGATGGCACAGGTCTTGTCCGACACCGCGGCTTCCAATGCGGCAACATCGTTGAATGGCAGGTGTGTGATCCCCTGCGGCTTGGGGCCAAAACCATCTGAGTAGGCGGCCTGACCACCGACACTGACGGTAAAGAAAGTTCTGCCGTGGAATGCCTTGTCGAAGGCGATAATCTGATCTTTTTCGGCGCCGAAATTGTCCAGAGCATAGCGGCGGGCCAGTTTCAGGGCCGCTTCATTGGCTTCGGCACCTGAGTTGGCGAAATAGACCTTGTCGGCAAAAGTGGCGTTAACCAGTTTGGTCGCCAATGCCAGTGCCGGCTCATTGGTCATCACATTGGACAAGTGCCAGAGTTTTTCGCCCTGCGCCTTAAGCGCCTCAACGGCGGCTGGATGACAGTGGCCCAAACAGTTAACTGCAATACCACCGGCAAAGTCGACATACTCTTTGCCTTCCTGATCCCAAACACGACTGCCATCGCCACGAACCGGGATAACGGGTGACGGTGCATAATTAGGCACCATGACTTCATCAAACTGGGCACGTGTCAAATTCATGTTTACACTCATTCCTTCTCATCCTTTGTGTTGTCGGCGGCTCTGTCGGCCACCGTTTTAAGCAGTTAATCTTTATTATTTGTGAGTAAAACTGCACTTACTTGTGTTGCTTAGGTGTCATTATTAGCGAAATTGTGATCAAAATACCAGTTTGATCAATATGCAGGAGCAATGCCTTGGCCTATAAGTGCATAAAGATCTGAGTTTGAGAATTAAGCAGGCAAATATCTGCCGTTTAACGGCATAAATAGTCACAAAAAATCTCAACTGACACCGGATTCGTTAACTATTCATACATTTTGAATAGTTAACGATAATCATAACAGTAGATTATTGCGTATAAAAGCAGCGATTTGGCCCCTGGCTTCCATGGCCTCAGGCAAGAGTTCAAATAATGGAAAGACATGGGGCATATTGAGGTAGAAACCGGCTTCTATGCGACCGCCGTCGCGTAATACCGCCTGTTGCAGGCGCTCGGCATCCTGTAGCAGCAGCTCACGAGTACCGGCCAGCAGCAAGATGGGCGGCAGATCGTTAAAACAACCATAAAGCGGCGAGACCCGCTCAGACATGGGGTTACTACCGGCGAGATACGCGCCTCTGAGTCTGAGTAGCGATTCAATGGTGAACAGAGGGTCGTCGGCTGCCAGAATGCGCTCGGTGTCGCCTGTGATGCCGAGATCCAGCGCCGGAGACAGCAACACGCAAGCTCTCGGCAACGGTAACTCAAGTTGTTTCAGCTGCAACAACAGACTCAAGGCCAGATTGCCTCCAGCCGAGTCGCCCATCAGCACCAATTGAGTCGGGTCACAATGCTCAAGCGTCATCCGATAAGCTTCCAGCACATCATCACAAGCTGCCGGAAATGGATGCTCAGGTGCCAGACGATAATCAGGTACATAGCAATCTGCCAAACTGCGCTGCATGATATCGGCCAGGAAACGGGCATGGGCATGGGGAGTCTTGAAACAGAAACCACCGCCGCGAATATAGAAGAGGCTGACATCTCTTGGCTGCGGCAGCTGGTAATGGATGAGCGGCGAGTGGCTCAGTGGCCAGTGCTCGACCTTAAGCTCCTGCGGCCAGCCCAACCAGCGACGATCCATCTCCAATAAGCGCTGGCGAATAGCACTGAGTGGTACTTTGGCACTGCCGCGACTGACCGACGGCCGCGCCACATAAGTTAACAACCGGTTCAATACCGAGGCTTGCCAACTGGGCATAGCTCCTCCATGGAAGGCCTACAGGCTCCGCAACGGCTTAAAGCAGCTCGGGTTTGCGGTAATTCTGGCCTTTGAGACGAATGAGTTCCTGTTCAGTGAGCTCATGATACGCCATCATGATCTGTCTGTCCCTGAATTCCAGTTGCCGCATCTCTTCCAGTAAAAAACACTTGGCAAAACAATCGGCTTTAGCCAGCACTGCCGCATTGGGTGACAACTGACTGAACCCCAGAGCAGTGTCTCGCTCCTTGAGCAGAGTCACCATGGCCGCATCCGCAAACCCAAGCTGGGTCGGCAGTTGCCAATTGAGTGACAGCGCATGCTGCTTGACCAGGGAATAGACCAAAGCGGCGGGAAAATCACACAGGGCGATGGCATCGTAGAGCGCCTTATCCCTGTCTCGACTCGCCTCCCTGAGCCAGGAGCCGCGCAACTGCTCAAACAGCTTGGTGCTCATGGAGAGCAGCACTGAGATCCCCAGTTGTTGCATCAGGGAAACCGCGTACAGCATTGGAGCATCCAAGTCATGCAACCTGGCCAGGGTTCTGGCGGCAATGCCCTGCACCTGCGAGAAACGCCATAGCTTGCGCACAGTCCAAAGCAAACTGGCATGACCTGTGGGCAGCCAATGACGACAGGTGTAGTAAGGGATCAATACCCGCAGGTGCTCAACGCCTATATAGCTGAGCACCAGCTTGAGGTCTGTCAATTGCACATCCAGATTCTGCGGCCTGCGAGCCCTGAATGAGGGGCTGTTGACCAGAGAGCTCAAGTCCCTCACCAACCAGCTCTGCTCGGCAACGACCGGGCGAAGGCGTGCCAGATCAAGCCTTGGGTGCTGCAATAACTCCAGCAGTAAGATCTGTTTATCTGTGATGCCTGATAGGCGTGTCACCTCTTCGATGGAGGCCAGATGGTTGCCGAGTTCAGCCGCCAGGGTATAGTTCAACTGAACCGACACTCTTTGATAAAGCGCCTTGGCCTGTTGCTGCCTCGCGAGCCGCTCCAGAGTCGCCTCGCGTTCAACCTCAAGCTTGAAGGCCACCGCCGCCAGCTCAGGTTCAAGCTCATCGCCACCGCTATCAATGCGTTGCTTGCCCAGTATCAACTGCTGATACAGGCGCTGCTCTATCTCTATTACACTTCCGGGTTTTACGCCCCCCGCTACCGACAAGGCCAAATTATTACCTTCCTGCCACACCCGTACCCGGGCTCCATTTTTTATGTTAGTCCCTTTATTGTTATATATGTAGCGGCTTTATCAGCAATATCTTGATAGCAAAAAGAAACAGGCCTCGAATGAGGCCTGCAAAGTGACTATTTCAACTCTTGTTCAAACAACTTATAGATGCGGCGATACTCGTCCAGCCAGCTCGATGGCTGTCTGAAGCCATGGGGTTCAACCGGGTAGATAGCCGTCTCAAACATCGGCTTTTCCAGCTCTATCAGTCGCTGCACCAGGCGGACACTGTCCTGGAAGAATACGTTGTCGTCCATTACCCCGCTCATGATCAGCAGCGGCTTTTGCAAGCCCTCGGCATGATAGATGGGCGAGCTGCGTTCATAGGCGATGTGGTCCACATCCGGAGTGTTGAGTATGTTCGAGGTATAAGGCGCATTATAGTGAGCCCAGTCGGTCACAGGCCGCAGCGCGGCACCGGCCTGGAACAACTCGGGTTGGGTAAACAGTGCCATAAAGGTCAAAAAGCCGCCGTAAGAACCGCCATAGGTGCCCACCCGCTTGGCATCAACGTTGGCATGCTGGCTCATCCACTTGACGCCATCGGCCAAGTCTTCCACTTCCGGATGCCCCATATTGCGGTAGATGGCGGTGCGCCAGTCGCGGCCATAGCCTTTGGAGCCGCGATAATCCATGTCCATCACCACATATCCCTGCTGTGCCAGCAGGTTATGGAACATGAACTCACGGAAATAACCGGAAAAACCATAATGGGCATTCTGCAGATAACCGGCACCATGATTGAAGATCACCGCCGGATATGACTCGGCGCGATCCTTGTCGAAACCTGCCGGCAGATACACCCTGGCATAAACGTTACCTGCGCCATGGCTGGAAGGCACGGCAACCACCTCAGGCGCCTGCCAAGGATAACTCTTGAAGCTGTCGCTGGTGTAATGGGTCAGTTGAGTCAGCTCACCGCCTATGACTTGAATATAGAGCTCATCCGGCCGGGTCAGGTTGGAGGCGGTCAACAGCAGCGAACGTCCATCCGGGCTCAGGCTGTAGTCGAGCACCCCGTTCCACTGGGTCAGTTGTTCATCCTTGCCGCTACTTATCTCAACCCGATAAACATTGTACTTGCCGGGGTGTTCTTTGTTGGCCTTGTAGTAGATATAACGATTATCCGGGCTCAGGGTGATGTCACTGACCACGAACTTACCCGAGGTCAAAGCCCGCGCCTTGCCACCGAGCGGCTTGAGATACAGCTGCGAATAACCGCTCTCTTCCGACAGGTAGTAAAGGGTCTCGCTGCCGGGTAACCAACCATACTGATTGTAGTCATAGTTGACCCAGGCATCGTCATGCAGCCTGTGCTCAGTGACTAGCTTGCCCTTGGCCAGATCGACACTGGCCAGCCAACGGTCTTTGTTGTCCACGGCTTCCAGCATTACGGCCAAGCGCTTGCCTGATTCTTGCCATTGAATGGCGCTCTGACTCCAGCCCCAATCCTGCATCAGTTGGATCTTGCGCGGGGCTTTTTCACTTTCGTAGCGCTCGCCTTTCGCCTTGGCGTTTTCAGCCTTGACGCCGGCCAACACATCCTGGTTGTAACCGAGCAAGCCTTCGATGGTTATCTCTTTCTGACTCTGCTGCTGCAAGTCCAGCAGTACCAAGCGCTGCCCTGGCGCCTTGTCTTCAGCCACTCTGGCTCGCACCGGCACAGGATCGACATAGCCATCTTTGCCTAGATAGTTGGGCATGATGTCATGCTCGCCACGCCAGTTATAACTCT
The DNA here is from genome assembly GCF_000813075.1 of Shewanella sp. ECSMB14102. NCBI lineage: Bacteria > Pseudomonadati > Pseudomonadota > Gammaproteobacteria > Alteromonadales > Shewanellaceae > Shewanella > Shewanella sp. ECSMB14102. The sequence continues at coordinate 17,990 of NZ_JWGX01000050.1, read as the reverse complement.
TGTCCTGCAAAGCCAACAGCAGATAGCGGCCATCCGGCGACAGGCTCAGTTCCACCAGTTGCTCACTCTCGCCCAGATACCAAGGCTTGGCCGTCAGGGTCGGGTCTTCATTCTGTAACTGCTGCTGATATGTCTCCCGAGACTTGGCGTTTTCCTGCTGTTTGGCCACATAGCGGATCAGCTTGTGTTGCTCCTTGGCGAGATAAGTTTCCGGCTCTTTGGTCTGTGCCGGCTCTTTGGTCATCTTGATATCCGCGAGCTGTTCCACAAGGCCAGAGCCTGCATGCAATCTGAATACCTGCCCCGCCTGCCAATAGGCAAGATCGCCATTCGCTAAAAAGCGCAATCCTTCAACCTTGGTATTTTGCCGGGTCAACTGAGTGATCTCACCGCTGCCCAACTCCTTTACAAACAGGTTGCCCTGATAGACATAAGCCTTACGGCGCTTATCCGGGCTCAGAACGCCGTCTCGTTGCGAGACGGTATGCAGCTCAGACAGCGCCAGCTCCTGCGCCTGTTTGTCTGCCACTCCCTGACGATAGTAACTACGCAGCACAGATGCACTCTGCTGGCGGGCGAACAGCACAGAGCGGCTGTCATCGCTCCAGTAGGCACCTTTGGGGGCAAGTCCCATCCAATCGGGATCCGCCATAATTTGATTCAGAGTTAACGGCTTGTCGGCCACAGGAGGCGCTGCCAAGGGTACTGTTTGGCTGGCTTTGGTGATCTCTTGGGTGGTGAGTTGCGGCTCGGTGGCGGCGCAGCCGCTGAGAACGGCCAGAGTCAAAACACTCAGACCGGCATGACGCATCAGGCTTTTCATCATCCTTCCTTTTTATAGTTATCTTGGCCGCCGGGAAGCGACATATGACAGAAAACAAGCGATTGCGGCCTGTTATACCATATTTGCCAAAAGATGTTGTTCTGCAAAAGCTGAAAACTTGTAAAGGCTTGTTAAGGATGGAACCTTGGTACGAATCCGGGACTGGCTCACTGCTCCTTAAGCCAGACGCAGAAAATTATTGAGTAGTTCAAGCCCCTGCTGGGTCAGAATGGATTCGGGATGAAACTGCACGCCGTAGAGGCGTTTCTCGGCATGGCTGATGGCCATGATTTCCCGCCCGTGTACCGGGTCATCATACCAGGCATCCAGACTGAAGCCTTCAGGCACAGAGTCAATCAGCAGCGAGTGATAACGGGTCACGGTCAAAGGATTGGCCAGGCCTTGAAACAGCCCACGGTCATTGTGACTGATGGCCGATGTCTTGCCATGCATCACCCGCTTGGCCCGAACCACCTTGGCACCAAACACCTGAGCCAGCGATTGATGCCCAAGACAGACGCCCAGGATAGGCAACTTACCGGCAAAATGTTCGATGGCGGCCAGCGAGATCCCCGCCTGATCCGGGCTACAAGGCCCGGGAGATATCACCAGATAATCCGGCGCCAACTCGCGGATCTCATCAAGCCCAATCTCATCGTTACGCTTGATAACAGGCTGCTGCCCCAACTGCTGAAAATACTGCACCAGATTAAAGGTAAAGGAATCATAGTTGTCGATCATCAGCAGCATTGTGGTCTCACCTTATCTTTGCCCGCAATTGCACGGTAAAGGTTGTGCAGGCGAGAGATGCTACCATACTGACGCACAGGGATCATGCCGAAAGTCAGCCAAGACTGGTTCAACAACGAGGTTTGAATTAAGCTGATATTTCGAGTGGCTTCTCAAAGTGCTTTGCCTATGCTCAATATGACCAGGTTACTGAATTTTTTACTGATGCTGGGGTGTGATAGATGTGCTGTCAAAACCCGGGAGCGCAAAGTCATTCAAGTCAACTTGGGCGTACTGGTTTCCATAGCGACTATATTATTATTTACTTTCGGCTTTTATATCAGCGGCAATCAGGGTTTTCTCCTTTCCGGCTTGAATCAGCTGCCCTTTGTTGCCCTGCTGCCTCTGGTGTTACTGCTCAACTACAAAGGCAAGTTCTTTGCCGCCAGATGGTGTTTAATGTTGCTGTTGATGGCCGATGCCGCCACAGCTTTAATGACAGCCCAAGGTACCAGTATCAAGATCCACAGCTATTACCTGCTGTTTGCCATCATGTTGGTTGTACTGTTTGAGATCCGTGAATGGCGCTCCATCCTGATCCTGATGTTAGCCAATCTGGGGTTGTTCAGCTTCTTTGAGCTGCATGGCTGGCCATCCCACCCGGATATCGCCCTGCTTTCTACACATACCCTAGCTGTTTTACAAGCCTTGGTGATCTGCTCCTGTATTATCAGCTCCTGCGCCATACTGCTGATCAGCGAAATGTATGCCGAGCGCGCCGAGCTGGTACTGCAACATCAGGCCGACACAGACACCTTAACCGGATTGCTCAACCGCCGCGCATTCATGCGCCAAGTCGCACTGCAAAGAGAGCAGCCGGGACACTGGGCGCTTTCCCTGTTGGATCTGGATTTCTTCAAAAAGATAAACGATAACTTTGGCCATGATGCCGGCGATGTCGCCCTTATCCATGTCAGCAAGCTACTCAAGCAAGCGCTCAAGCCTCAGGAGCGACTGGCCAGAATAGGCGGGGAAGAGTTTGCCTTGCTGCTGAGGCTGGATGAAGCCGGGACTCAGGCCCTACAGCAAAGAGGCGAGCAACTCCTTGAGTCTCTCAGACAACAAGGCCTGGAATATCAAAGCCATTACCTACAACTGACAGCTTCTGCAGGCCTGGCGACTCTTACTCCGGGAGTTAGCGCCAGCGAGGCGCTCAAACAGGCAGACAAGGCTCTGTATCAGGCCAAGATAAATGGTCGTAACCGAGTGGAGCTGGTAGATGCAGTATTGCAGCCGTTGAAAAGAAAAAGCCAGTCATTGTGACTGGCTTTTTGCAATGCTTAAGCTGAAGCGTTGACCCGGTTTTATTTAACCAAAGTCAGGTGGCCACGCCGCTTGGGCTTGTCTGCTGTAGGTTCAGTTTCGGCTTCAGTCCGTGGCTGTTCAACCTCTTCAACCACATTCAGCAGTGATTCCTCACCCTCTTCAAGCAGATAGGCATCTTCCATATCGAATACTGTACCGGCACCGTTTTCACGAGCATAGATGGCAACAATAGCAGCCATAGGCAGCAGCACCTGCTGTGGTACACCACCGAAACGGGCACTGAACTCAACAAACTCATTACCGAGCTTCAGGCCACCGACAGCACTGCCGGCGACATTCAGTACAATTTGACCATCCTTAACATACTGCAGCGGTACCTGAGTATCCGGCATAGTGGCATCCACTACCAGATGTGGAGTCAGCTGATTATCCATCAGCCACTCATAGTAAGCTCTAAGCAAATATGGACGACTTGGGGTCAAATCTTTCATCAGATACCCATGCGCATTTCGCGCTCGGCTTCGGTCAGAGAGGCCTTAAAGGACTCACGCTCGAAAATACGGTTCATATAGGCTTTGATGTCTTTACCTGTGCGGTTATCCAGTTCGATACCCAGCACTGGCAGGCGCCACAACAAGGGGCCAAGATAACAATCGGCCAAACCGAACTCTTCACTCATGAAGTAAGGCATTTCGGCAAACACAGGCGCGATAGACAGCAGACTTTCCTGCAACTCTTTACGGGCCGCATCGGCGCGGTCACCCTTACGAATACGATCAACCAGGCAATACCAGTCTGTATCGATGCGATGCATCATCAGACGGCTTTGACCACGGGAAACCGGGTAAACGGGCATCAGCGGCGGGTGCGGGAAGCGCTCGTCCAGATACTCCATGATAATACGGCTTTCGTATAACACCAGTTCACGGTCGACCAGAGTTGGCACTGAGTTGTAAGGGTTGAGTTCCAGCAGATCCTCTGGCATATCATTGGGATCTACCTGCAACACATCAACAGTTACCCCTTTTTCAGCCAATACGATGCGAACCTGATGGCTATAGAGATCATCGGCACCTGAGAACAGGGTCATGATAGAGCGTTTATTGGCAGCAACAGCCATTGATACCCTCCGGAATTGAAAAAAACAAATGTAAACGAGGGGCAATGCCCCCCGTTTACATTATGCGGATAATATATTCTACCCCTTTCTAAGGGTTAGTGTACATCCTTCCAATATTCTTTCTTGAGCAGGTATGCGATCACGAAGAATATAAACAGAAAGCCGAGTACCCACTTACCCAGGTTTTCGCGCTCCAATTTAACCGGTTCAGCCGAGTAAACCAGAAAACCGGTAAGGTCGCGAACAACCTGATCGTACTCTTCCGCAGACAGGCTGCCACCGCTGACGGTGATGCTGCCATCTTCCTGCTTAACCGGCATACCTTGCAGGCCTTCCAGCACATGCGGCATACCGACTGACGGGAACACTGTGTTGTTCACGCCGAAAGGACGACTTGGGTCTTTGTAGAACCCTTTAAGATAGGAATATACCCAATCTTCACCACGGACACGGGCTACCAGAGTCAGATCCGGTGGCGCGGCACCGAACCACTTGGCCGCATCTTTGGTTTCAATCGAGTTTTCCATCAGTTCGCCGATCTTGGCATCTGTGTGGATCAGCTTGCGCATCTCGTCGACAGGGATATCCAGATCTTCAGCAACACGCTGGTAACGCTGATATTGAGTGCTGTGACAACCGGCACAGTTGTCTTGAAACAGCTCTACACCACGGCGCAGCGACTCTTTATCTGTCAGATCAATATTGGCATCTTCCAGGTGCACATTGTGACCACTGGCGGCAGACACCATACCAGGCACAAAGGCAACCAAAGCAATCAATAACTTTTTCATTTGAATGTCACCCTTTCTGGTACTGGCTTGGTCTTTTCACTCTTGCTGTAGATGAACAGCAGCAGGAAGAAACCGAAGTAAGTGAAAGTAAAGATTCGGGCAACAATGGTCAGCGTTGGTGTCGCAGGTACCGCCCCCAGGTAACCCAGGACGATAAAGGACACAGCAAACTGAGCAATGTTCAGCTTGTGAATCATGCTACGGTAGCGAACCGACTTAACCTTACAGCGATCCAGCCATGGCAGCACAAAGAGTACGGCAATCGCCAGACCCATCATAACCACACCACCCAGCTTATCCGGTACGGCCCGCAAAATGGCGTAGAACGGAGTGAAGTACCATACAGGCGCAATATGCTCAGGCGTCTTCATTGGGTTAGCGGCTTCAAAGTTAGGCTTCTCGAGGAAGTAACCACCACCTTCAGGCATAAAGAACAGTACGTAACAGAAGACAATCAGGAAGCCGGCAACGCCCATGATATCTTTTACAGTGAAGTAAGGATGGAATGGGATGCCATCGACAGGCCAACCATTTTCATCTTTATTCTTTTTGATTTCGATACCGTCAGGGTTGTTGGAACCCACTTCATGCAGAGCAATCAGGTGCAGGAATACCAGTACGACAAGTACCAGAGGCAACGCAATAACGTGCAGAGCGAAGAAGCGGTTCAGGGTTGCACCTGAGATCACATAGTCACCACGGATCCACAGGGTCAAGTCATCACCGATAACCGGAATAGCACCGAACAGTGAGATAATTACCTGAGCGCCCCAGTAGGACATCTGGCCCCATGGCAGCAGATAACCCATAAAGGCTTCGGCCATCAGTACCAGGAAGATCAACATACCAAACAGCCACAGCAGTTCACGAGGCTTTTGGTAAGAGCCGTAGAGCAGGCCACGGAACATGTGCAGGTAAACCACCACAAAGAAGGCCGAAGCCCCGGTGGAGTGCATGTAACGCAGCAACCAGCCGTACTCGACATCACGCATGATGTATTCGATAGAAGCAAATGCGCCTTCAGCGGTAGGCACATAGTTCATGGTCAGCCAGATACCGGTCAACAGCTGGTTTACCAGAACCAAAAGTGCCAGAGAGCCGAAGAAATACCAGAAGTTAAAATTCTTGGGGGTAGCGTACTGACCAACATGGCGGTTATAAGTTGCCGTCATAGGGATACGCGCATCGATCCAGTCAATTATATTCTTAACCATTATGCAGCTCCCTGGTCTACGCCGATGAGCACGTTACCATCATCAATATATTGATGTGGAGGAATCACCAGGTTCAGCGGAGCAGGTACGCCCTGGAAGACGCGACCGGCCATATCGAACTTGGAACCGTGACATGGACAGAAGAAACCTGAAGTCACACCTTCAACCTGCTCTGCAAAAGAGTCTGGCAGGTAAGTAGGTGAACAACCCAGGTGAGTACAAATACCTACGGCAATAAAGTACTCAGGCTTAATCGAACGTACGCCATTTTGGGCGTAATCAGGCTGCTGTAGTTCGTCAGAAGCAGGATCCCGCAATCTGTCATCGTGGGTTGGGAGCTCGTTAAGAACTTCCTCGGTACGGCGGACAATCCATACGGGTTTGCCACGCCATTCCACACGGATCAGCTGACCTGGCTCTAGCTTACTGATATTTACTTCTACCGGTGCACCTGCAGCTTTCGCTTTGGCACTCGGATTCCATGACTTTATAAAGGGAACCGCTACAGCGACGGCACCAGCACCGCCCACTACGGCGGTTGCAGCTGTCAGGAATCTGCGACGTCCGGTATCGACTGGCGCATTGCTCATCCACTTATCTCCCAGAGGGTGTTGGAATTTTTGTTTTTCAAGACTTTAGGCCTCTTAGTTCTCACTAAAGGGAAAAGCCGAATTTTGAGGCGGGGCTCATTATAGCGAAAAATTAGAAGCAGATCATAGTCAAAAGACATAAGTTGGTTAAGGAGATTACAGTTTTTTAGCTGTCCGGGTTAAAAAAACAGCGGATTTAGGCGGCTAAACACCAGCATCTCGAGAGTAATTCAATTAAAGCTGAATTATAACCAGTTGATTATTAACAATATATATTTGCTTTACACATTAATACCAATAATTCTGTGACTTTCACATCAAGCTAAGAAAAAGATAAAAAAAGACCCGGAACCAGTCCGGGTCTTTCGAGCAATACTGTTACTTGCCTTTTTGCTTCATGTATTTGAAGAATTCGCTGTCCGGCTCCAGCACCATAATGTCTGATTTACCGGCAAAACTGGCCTTATAGGCTTCCAGGCTACGCAGGAAACTGAAGAACTCAGGATCCTTGGTATAGGCATCGGCGTATATCTTGGCGGCAATGGCGTCACCTTCACCGCGAATGTTCTCCGCTTCACGACGAGCATTAGCCAGAGTCACCACCACGTTGGCGTCGGTCATGGCGCGAATTCTCTCGGCCGCTTCCTTACCTTCAGCTCTGTGTTTCTTGGCTACCGCCTGACGTTCGGCACGCATCCGTTGGAAAATACTGTGGCTGACGTTGGATGGCAGGTTGATCTGTTTAACCCTGACATCGACCACTTCAATACCCAGACCTTCAGCGCTCTTGGCGGCATTTTCCAGGGTGATGCGCATCAAGTCATCACGGCTGCTGCTCTCGGCCAAGTTTGTGCTGCCTTCGCTGGTACCGGAAACAATCTGTTTGATGGTCAGTTTACCGAACTCGGTACGCAGGTCACTGTTGATCTTGCGCTGCAGCAACGACTCTGCCTTGGACTTGTTGCCACCTTCTGTTGCCAGATAGTATTTTTCAAAGTCCTTGATACGCCATTTGACATAAGAATCCACCATCAGGTCTTTCTTCTCAGAGGTCACAAAGCGGTCGGCTGCACCATCCAGGGTCTGGATACGGGCATCCATATAACGGACTTTGTCAATCAACGGAATCTTGACATTCAGACCCGGGCCATAGACTCGGGGCACCATCTTACCGTCAACATTGTCTTTCAATACTTCACCAAAGCGGGAAACTATGGCGCGCTCCCCTTCGTTGACTACCATCAGTGAAGACACACCAACAATCGCCAGCAGGGCAATAATAATGAGTACAAATCTGCTCATGGTTTACTCCCTCCCCTGACGGATACGCTCTTCGCGGGTCATACGTCCGTTGAAGCTGCTGTTATTGGTGTTTCTTTGGCTGCTGACGGAATCCACATGCTGCTCGGGTTCCTGCTCCGCTTTAGGTTTAGGCTTGTTGTCCTGAGACATCAGCTTATCCAGCGGCAGATACATCAGGTTGCCGTTATTTTTGGCATCTATCAGCACCTTGTTGGTATCGCTGAATACCTGCTGCATTGCATCGATATAGAGACGATCTCGAGTCACCTCAGGGGCCAGCTTATACTCAGGCAGCAGCTTGTTGAACTTGGCTACAGCACCTTCTGCATCCTGAACAACACGCTCTTTATAAGCGCGGGCATCCTGACTGATACGTTCTACCTGACCACGGGCCTTGGGTTCGATTTCCAGCTGATAAGCTTCGGCCTGACGGATATAGGTGTGCTCATCTTCCTGTGCTGAAATCGCATCATCAAAGGCATCTTTTACTTCTTCCGGCGGTCTGGCCGGCAGGAAGTTAACGTCTTCAATCTGCAATCCCAGATTGTAAGGTGCAATGATACGTTCAATCTCTGCGCGGGTGTCGTCACGTACCTTGGCACGCCCGGTTGTCAAAATATCATTCATCTTTGAATGACCTATGACATAACGCAGCGCACTGTCAGTGGCTTCACGCAGGCTCGAGTTAGCATCAACGGCACTGAACAGATACTGGTAGGCATCTTTCACCTTGTACTGCACATCAAGCTCGACCACGACCATATTTTCATCGGCTGTCAGCATGCTGCCGGACGCCGGAATAGAGCGCACCGATGCGACATCTACCGGTAAAACCGTATCGATAAAGGTGGCTTTCCAGTGTAGGCCAGGACCAACTTCGCCGACATGTTCACCGAAACGCAGCACAACGCCCTGCTCCGCTTCTTTGATAGTGTAGAAACCGGAAAAACCCCATACCGCCAGGGCAATACCTGCAACTATGGCCAGAGTCCCCATGCTGAAGCCTGAACCACCGTTACCCTTGCCGCCAAAGCGTTTGGCCAAATTGCGAAATACATCGTCCAGATCTGGTGGCCCTTTGTCATTGCCACCTTTGTTTCCCCAAGGATCATTACCCTTGTTACCGGGCTCGTTCCAAGCCATTTAACTCTCCATAAGTGGATGAATAAACGAGATTATTAACAAACTACTTTATCAATCTCGGGTTCGAGGATAAAGGTTTCCAACTCACCTTGACTCTGCTTAACCAGCCGGTGCCAGTCCGGCTGTGGTAAACGAACAGACAAGATACAGTTCCCCAGGTCGTCATACTCTTTCTGCTGTATCGCATCCAGTCGATAAAACTGGCCAAGATAATGCCCGGCTGTTGCCGGTATTCTCAAGCTAAGCTCAACTATGGTAGCAGCAGTCAGCTGATCCACCGCCTGCTTGAGAAGATCCAGTCCCAACCCTTGCTGCGCCGAGATCCATACTCTGTATGGTCGGCCTTCAGGATCGAAATCTATTTTGGGGCCTATCTCTTCCAACAGATCTATCTTATTGCAGACCAGAAGCTGCGGAATGTCATCGGCCTCAATCTCTTTGAGTACTTCTTGCACCTGCTCAAAGTTGTCATTCATATTGTCGTCAGCGCAATCCACCACATGCAGCAGGAGATCGGCCTGGCGGGTTTCCTGTAATGTCGCCTTAAACGCCGCTACCAGTTCATGGGGCAAATGACGAATAAACCCCACAGTATCGGCTAAAAAGACGGCGCCGTTGTCCAACTCCAGCTTACGCAGCGTCGGATCCAGGGTCGCAAACAACTGATCGGCGGCATACACCTCAGATGTTGTCAACGCATTGAATAATGTGGACTTACCTGCGTTGGTATAACCAACCAGTGACACAGTAGCCAGGTCGCTTCGCTTCCTGGCACGACGGCTTTGTTCCCGCTGTTTGTCCACTTTCTCCAAACGGCGATTGATGGACTTAATCCGCCCCCGCAGCAATCGCCGGTCAGTTTCCAGCTGGGTTTCCCCGGGGCCGCGCAAACCTATCCCGCCCTTTTGGCGTTCAAGGTGAGTCCAGCCCCGCACCAGGCGAGTCGACATGTGGCGCAACTGCGCTAGCTCCACCTGCAACTTGCCCTCATGGGTACGGGCCCGCTGAGCAAAGATATCGAGGATAAGCGTGGTTCTATCCAACACCCGGCATTGGCACAGAATTTCAAGATTTCTTTCCTGTGCAGGACTCAATGCGTGGTTGAAAATCACCACATTTGCCTCGGTCGCAGCTACCAAAGCTGCCAGTTCTTCCGCCTTTCCTGTCCCCAAGAAAAACTTGCGGTCAGGCGCCCGGCGGCTTCCTGTTATCACCCCTACCGAACGCGCCCCGGCCGACTCGACCAAGAGTTGCAATTCAACAAGGTCTTCCCGACTGTCTTCATCGGAAAAGTCGATATGAACAAGTACTGCAGTTTCTCCCGCCTCATAGCGATCAAACAAGAAGTGAACTCCTTAACTTATTACTGTTCGCTGCTATCATCATGCTGCGAGTTGTAGTTCTGCTGACCACCGCCCTGATGATTGCTCACATTAAATGGACGAGAAGGCACAACAGTTGAAATGGCATGCTTATATACCATCTGGCTAACCGTGTTTTTCAGCAAGATAACGAACTGGTCAAAAGATTCCACCTGTCCCTGCAACTTGATACCGTTGACCAGGTAGATAGAAACAGGAACGCGCTCACGGCGTAGTGCGTTCAGGAATGGGTCTTGTAAAGATTGCCCCTTAGCCATGTTTTTATTTCCTTTTTTTAATTTATATAGTACTAACAAAAAGCTTTCTTGTTCGGTTTGAGTATTATACAGCAAGGGCTATTAAGCTAGCGGCAGTAACGCATAAGCTGAACTAAATTCCCTTGCGCCCCACTCTCCAGCCAATTCAACTCCGGCCATCCTCGCAACCATGTTAATTGACGCTTTGCCAATTGCCTAGTAGCAGCGACGGCTTTTTCGACCATAGTATCATGGTCAAATTCACCCTCCAGATATTGCCAACACTGGCGATATCCAACACAGCGCATCGAGGGCATATCCAGGTGTAGATCGCCCCTTTGCTTCAGCTTGGCCACTTCATCGGTGAATCCAGCCTGCAGCATCTGCATAAATCTTGTCTCTATCAACCCATGCAGCGTTTTACGCTCCTGTGGCGCAATGGCAAACTGCACCACATCATAGGGAAGCTCAGGCGATTTAGCCTGAGTCAATTCGGTCAAACTCTTACCGCTGATACGATACACCTCCAGTGCGCGTCCAAGACGTTGTGGGTCATTGGGGTGAATGCGTGCGGCCGAAACCGGGTCAATCCGCGCCAATTCCTGATGCAGCACTTGCCAGCCCAGTTGCTCGGCTTCTTGCTGTATCTGGCCCCTTATCGCCTCATCGGCACTGGGAAGTGGCGATAAGCCTTGCAATAATGCTTTAAAATACAACATGGTACCACCCACCAAAAGCGGGGTTTTTCCCATATTGACGATCTGCTCAATTTCCTGCAGACAATCGCTGCGAAAATCAGCAGCTGAATAGCTTTCGCTGGGATCACGGATATCTATCAGCCTATGCGGCCCGCGAGCCAACTCTTCCACGCTGGGTTTGGCGGTACCTATATCCATTCCCCGATAGATAAGTGCCGAATCTACCGAGATGATCTCGCAGTTATGATGTTCGGCGAGTTCCAGCGCCAACGCTGTTTTTCCTGAGGCGGTCGGCCCCATCAATGTCAGCACTCTTGGCTGTTTCGCCTTACTCACTGCCTTCTTCTTCCAACCATTGCTGCCAAGGCAATACCTTAGCCAGCTGTAAAATTTCTTGCCGAGCTTGCTCGTCCAATGCAGAGATCCCCTGCCATATCAATGGTGCCGAAACAAAGCTACTCAAGCTGCTCTGTGCCAGCCAATTGGCCAAGGCCGCTTCCTGGGGCTGCTCGAATCTGAGCCATTGCAGCAGTTCAGGGATCAAGCTAGCCAGCTGCGTGTCCCTCAGATATGGGGGCACTTTTTTGATTATCAACTGTGAATGACGAATACTGAGATCCAGCCCCAATTGTCTCAGCAGAGTCTCCCTTTCCTCCAGCAATGCCGGCCATTCCGGATCGGCATCAACAGCGACCGGCATCAACAATGGCTGACCGGTCAATCCGGTAGGAAAGCGGGTGACAATCTCATTATATCTCAATCGCTTGGCAGCAGCTTTCACCTTTAGCAGTTTAAGCTGCGCATTCTCGACCAACACCCAGTGCTCGCCATCCAGCAGAGGCGGCATCACAGCCACATTTGCTTCAGGACTGGTTTCATTAACCACGCCAGGCGTCGCCAACAAGGCGCCATAACTACTGATGGCCGACCTGGAGGGGGCTGCAGCTCCCTGACGGGGACCGGCACCAGAATATGAACCCGGTGCCTTACCGCTTAAAGGAGCTCTATCGCCATATTGGCTTTGATATCCAGCGCTGCCGCCGCTTGACTCAGGCTCACGAAAACGCGGCTCGGCACGGCTGCCATCTATCATCCCACCTTGGTTGAAGCTTGTAGCAGCGGCGTCTGAACCCACATCAATGGGCGCAGCATAATCTGTCTGGCTTAAATGCGGATTAACGTCATCGACCGGCAGTTGCTGTGCTTGCTGCAGAGCAGAGCTCAAAGCCTGCAGGATATAATCGTGCACATATCTGGCCTGATGGAAACGCACCTCATGCTTAGCAGGGTGCACATTGACATCTACCTGATGGGGATCCAGCTCCAGCATCAACACATAACCGGGCTGTTCCAACTCGGCCAAACCGGCAAAGGCCTGCCTGACTGCATGGTTCACCAAACGGTCTCTGACCAAACGGCCATTGACATAAAAATAGTGAGTATCACAAGGCTCAACTTGCCAGGGTGACTGCAGGTAGCCACTGAGGCGCATGTCGTCATGCTGACATTCCACCCTCAACGCTTGCTCGGCAAACGGACGACCACAGACCTGAGCCAACCTTTGCAGATATTGGGCTTCATTGTCCGCCGGACGATAGTTGCGCACCTGTTTGCCATTGTGTTTCAGCGTCAGGTGAATTTCCGGCCTAGCCAAAGCAATCCTTTTCAGCCACTCATCAATATGGGTGAACTCTGTCTTGTCACTCTTGAGGAAACGTCTGCGCGCCGGAGTATTGAAGAAGAGATCCACCACTTCAATACTGGTGCCCACGGGATGGGCCGCAGGCAGTATCTTGACCCCCATATCAGCACCTTCGGCATAGGCGAGCCAGGCCTCGGATTGTTCGGCCGTGCGGGATGTCAGGGTCAGGCGGGAAACCGAACTGATACTGGCCAGCGCCTCACCTCTAAAACCAAAGCTGAGAATGGCTTCAAGATCGTCCAGTGTATGCACCTTGGAAGTGGCATGACGGGACAGCGCCAGTGCCAGTTCATCCTTGGTGATACCAGCGCCGTTGTCCTGAATTCGAATAAGCTTGGCACCGCCCTTATCGATTTCAATATCGACCCGGGTTGCACCGGCATCCAGGCTGTTTTCCACCAGCTCCTTAACGACGGAGGCCGGCCTCTCTACCACTTCGCCCGCCGCAATCTGGTTAGCCAGTTGTGGGGGTAATATCTGAATTGCCATCTCTTCCTCAGGCTCTGGGGATAACCAGTTGCTGACCTATACGCACTACATCCGATTTCAAGTTATTGGCTTTCTTGATATCGGCCACCGACACCTCATAACGATTGGCGATTACCGACAGAGATTCGCCTCTAACAACCTTGTGTTTAATAGCGCCCTGCTTGGCCAGCATGGTTCCGGCCGGCGGATTGGCTTCAAAATACTTGAGTACACCTTTATGAATCGCCTTGGCCAGTTTGTCCTGATGGTTGGCATTACTGAGCAACCTCTCTTCTTGAGGGTTGGAGATAAAACCTGTTTCCACCAGAATGGACGGGATATCCGGCGATTTGAGCACCGCCAGACTCGCCGACTCGGGCTTGTGCTTGTGCAGTTTGGTCACCTTGCCCAAACCAGAAAGAATATCGCTGGCCACAGTGTGACTCATCGCCATGGATCTATCCATCGACATATCCAGCAAGGTCATCGCCAGATACTGTTCATTATCGGTATTTTGAATAATCTCACCGGCACCGCCGAGCAGCTCTGAATGTTTCTCTTTCTGCTCCAGCCAACGGCCGATCTCGGTATTGGCCCGCCGCATGGAGAGCACCCACACTGAGGCGCCTCTGGGCTGAGGTGAAGTAAAGGCATCGGCGTGGATAGAGATCAGCAAATCGGCCTTACTCTGACGCGCCAGTTCCGAGCGACGGTTCAGGTTAACAAAATAGTCGCCGGTACGGATCATCACGGCTTTAAGTCCGGGAGTCGCATTAATTTTCTTTTCCACTCGTTTGGCAATCGCCAATGACACCTTCTTCTCGTACAGACCGGAAGGCCCGATGGAACCTGGATCATCACCACCATGGCCGGCATCGATAGCGATAATCACATCCCGCACCGCTTCAGTGGCTGTCGGGGTCACCCTGGCTTTGGCCGAAGTGCTCTTGTCATCAAGGTCCACCACCAAACGATTGCCGTATGGTGCGGTTGGAGGCAGAGAGAACAGATTAGTCTTGGCAGCCCGTTTGAGATCTATGACTAACCGCAGTGTGCCTTTCTCCGGCGGCTGGCTCAAACGCACCTTTTTGACCAAGGGGCTGTTGTTTTCAACTTTTTCCAGCTTGACGCCATTGGTGCTCTTTTTCAGATCCACCACAAGTCTGTCAGGGTTGCTCAGCGTGAAATAGCTATAGTCAGGCGCCTGACTTAAGTCAAAAACTACCCGAGTCGACTCGGGCGCCGCCCAAATACGCACTCCGTCGAGTTTATTGGCCGCCCAAGTCGGCGCCGCCATTACCCAACAGATAATAAAAAAAGTCAGTTTAAATAAGATGTTATTAGTCTTTACCATTGCTTGTTATTTTTCTTAATAGCACCTTACCCTTGTCGGAATCGGCTTGCAGAGAAATTTCGCGACCAGTATTAGCATATTTGATATGCAGATGTATATCGGCAGCGGGCAAGCATCCCATCCCCTGTTCCGGCCATTCAATAATGCAAAGGCTGCGCTCGTTGAAGTAATCCCGGATCCCCATAAACTCCAGTTCTTCGGGGTCGCTGAGTCGATAAAGGTCAAAATGATATACTTCGATTCCTTCAAGCTCATAAGGTTCCACGAGTGTATAGGTCGGACTCTTAACTGCACCTTGATGACCCAAGGCCTGAATTAAGCCACGACTGAAAGTCGTTTTGCCGGCACCAAGTTCTCCGGTCAGATAAATGGTCAACGGCGCACTAATCAAGGCCGCCAATTGCCGCCCTAAGGCGACAGTTTGAGTCTCATCTGCCAATTGCAGAGTCAAGCTGTGTTCGATAGTCATTTAAGTGTGGATCCACGCCTTACATTGGCCCGTTAAGCTTACAAGTCAGTGTTTACCAGATGGCGGATCCAGGGCATAAGATCGCTGGCAAGCATGCCTCTCTCCCCGTCACGGGCAGCAAGGTCGGCTGCGCCGCCGTGAACTATCACCCCTGCCACAGTCGCGCGGGTGTTGTCCAGTCCCTGAGCCATCAGCGCGCCGATTATACCAGATAACACGTCGCCGCACCCACCGCTGGCGAGCCCGGGATTTCCCACTGGGGCAACAAACAGCTGTTTACCATCATAAATGAGAGTACCCGCGCCCTTGAGCAGTACCACACCGCCATATTGAGCCTGCAGCTTTCTAACCGCTGCAAACCTGTCGGCTTCGATATCAGCAATATCCGTTGCCAGCAACCTGGCGGCTTCCCCCGGATGAGGTGTCAAAACCCGATTGTCCTGGGAGCGTTTCTCCTGGCTCAAGAGATTGAGTGCATCGGCATCCAGCACGCAGGGCTTATCGCTAAGACTGACCGCCTTGAACAGATTATATCCCCAGTCGGCGCGGCCAAGCCCAGGCCCCAACACCAGTACCTGTGCCCAGCCAAGGCGCAGATAAACCTCCATATCCACCAGTTCACAGCCCCAGAACATCAGTTCCGGCCTGTTGGCATTAACCGTAAGTTGATGCTCCGGCCGGCTCACCACAGTCACCAAACCGGCACCGGCCCTGAGACAGGCTTCACCCGCCAGCCTGACGGCCCCTCCCATACCATAATCGCCGCCTATGACAGTAACCTTGCCCGACTTGCCCTTGTGACTGTCCCTTGGGCGGGCATCGAAAAGCCCCTTGAGGTACTCAGTGCCGACTCTGACCACGTCCGAAGGCGGCAGATAATCACTTAGTCCCAAGTCAACAAAATGCAGCTCGCCGCAGCAGTGCCTGGCTCTGCCGGTCAGCAGCCCTTGCTTAAGGGCCGCAAAGCAGAGTGTCTGCTCGGCTTCGACTGCCGCCCCAAGAGCTGCGCCGGTATCTGCATCTATACCGGAAGGCAAATCCAGACTCAGCACCTTGGCCCTTGCCGTATTTATCTGGGCTATCATGCCGGCGGCTTCCGGCCGGACATCCCCCTTGAGACCGGTTCCCAACAAGCCGTCCACTATCCAATCATATTCGGCAGCGGTTACCTCTGATACCTGAGCCACCTCCGGCACGGATTGCTGCAACTTATTCCAGGCTTGCTCCCACTCAGTGCTGGGCTGACTGGCGGGAAAGATAAACAGACTGGCATTGAAACCCGAGTTCAATAACCAGCGCAAACAAACCAAGGCATCGGCGCCATTGTTTCCCTGCCCGGCAATGACCAGCACCCGGCTGCCTGGGGTCAACTTGACAGCCAATGCCTCAAAGGCGGCTTTCCCGGCCCGCTCAACCAACTCATAGAGACTGCCCTGCCCGGCCGCCACCCAGTCCAACTCGGCCTGGCGCACGGCCTTGGCGCTATACAGCTGACGGGGCATATCTGACAAATCCTGGGCCATATCGATTCTCCTATCTCCTGACTGACAGATACTGATGACTTGTTAACTCGAAAAAAACCACTCGTTCACTAAACTTATGCTGTGGCAAAGGATGCCGGAAGGAAGCACAGGAATGATGCTACTGACACTGCTTATTTTAATACTCTGCGTATTACTGCTGAGATTACCCTTTAACTGGGTATTTCCCTGGTTTTGGCTCCTGGCTCTCTGTGCCTTATTGGTCGCCGTCGGCATCTTTCGGGCGCTGACGCTACCGATAAAAAATCAGCATAAAGACTGTGATGATTGATAATCACACTAGCAGTAAAGTCAGTGAGTATTTATGACTTGAATCAGAACAAGTTGATAAAAATGAAAAAGCCCGGTCTGGGCCGGGCAGAACTAACGGCAGACCCAAGCAGATCCGCCAAGTCTGGGAGAAGTTAAATATCGTCCATACGTATAGTACTGTGCACCAGTCGTTGCTGCTGGATCTTCTCGACCCGCACCAAGTCTTCCAATGCCCCTTTCACCTCGGCCGAAGCCGACGAACCGGCAGTTTTTTCCAGTAAGGCAATCAAGCGGTTTTCCAGATCCAGATGCAGATTCAGCACATCATCTTCTGTCATATTGGCCGCCAGCATGGTATCGCGGCAACGCTTGCCGAAGTCCTCAAACACAATGTCTTTGTACCAGGTGTCGAGGATCTTGTTTGGCGCATCATCGATATAGTTTTCAAGAGTTTCAGCAATATGTTTCTGATGCTGTTCAAAATATTCTAGCATTAGTTTGACCCTGGATGAGTCGGCCTGAGTGTGTAATCTATGATAGAGCTGAGCCATATCAAGACGACATTTCGCTATAAATTCAAGGAGTTCACGTAACTGTTGAATACGCATCTGCCTATCTCCATTCTTCTGCCGTCAACGGCACAATTCAATTCGGTATGGAGACATTATGGAAGTAAAAAAGGTGGGAATATTTGAACAAGGTCATAAATCAGTGCTTACAAATGTCGCTACATTAGACAAAACGCAAGAAACCTGCGGCAGATCACGAAAAGCACTTTTTAAGGATTTTGAGGGGGAAATAAAGATTGGAGCGACATATCGGGTTCGAACCGATGACCTGTACCTTGGCA
>NZ_JWGX01000049.1:0-230 GCF_000813075.1 Shewanella sp. ECSMB14102 | reverse complement strand
CTTCATACGCTTCAATCAGCTCACCCTGGGTGAATTTGTGGGTTAACTCATCACCTTTGAACAGCTTGTGCCATTGCTCAAGCACTTCTCTGTCAGTCCATCGGTTTGCTGTCTCTATATCAATATGCAACACCAGATGCAGATGATTACTCATGATGGCAAATGCCGCCACATCAATGGCAAAAACGGCCTCCAGTTCAAACAGTAACGATTCGACCCAACCACGGCGG
>NZ_JWGX01000048.1:0-58253 GCF_000813075.1 Shewanella sp. ECSMB14102 | reverse complement strand
ACCACGCGGCTGCAACAATGGTAGTAAGGCGTATCTTCAAGGCTGATTTGAGTTCGGCGAGGGCGCGGCATAATAACCTCCTTGTTAAATGCTTAAAAAAAGCATAGTCGGAGGCTAACTAGAGCGCCATTAACGCTGGGTGTCCATTTTTTACCGTCCATTTTTTACCTTTTACCAAGTCCGAGTGCTTTGACTTGTTACATTTTTATCCTGATAGATATTCTAATAGCTCTGCTGTGGCCGCATTTTTCATCAGTCGAGCCCGAGCAGGACCAACATTATATATACTATCTATTAGGTTAGCTTCGCTTTTAGAGTGAAGGTCCTCAATTGTGAGGATACCGGCCCCTTTCAATTTTCCTTTCTGCCAGTCTGTTAATAACTCAAGAACATCAATTGGTTTCTCTAGCATCGATTTGAGAGACGCCTTATATTGATCATCCTCTGTCTTCACTAAAGAGAACCCCATTATTCCTTTGTACGATGGATGCTGCTTACCGAATTCAGGATGTTTCTTCGTGGAGAGAGACTCGTAAAAGTGCTTTGATTCTGTATGAGGATTTGCTTCCAAAGAGATTATGCACCCATATTTAACTTCGTACCTGGAACCTAACTCTGATCGGGTCGCTCGAACGGAAGAATCAAGTTTGTTAATGATTCCTGTATAGGAAAGAAGACGTAGTGCTTCTTTTACTGGTTCTGGACAATTTTTGTGCACCCAAAAATATATACTAGATTCATCAGCGCCTTTTTCTTTCCTGACGGCATTATAATTCTCAATTGTAGGTATAACTGTTTCTTCCAGGAAATCTCTGCCCCAATCTATTATTTCCTGATGCCCCTTATATTTCTCTCCCAGCTCCGTGTGCTCAGCCCATATCTTTCCCCTGTAGAACCCCTTTATAAGTGAATTAACTGAAGAAGTATTTACTCTCTCTAAATCCTGTACTGTTTTTAAGAGTATCCTAGGGTTTCCTCCAGCACAGAAGGCAAGCGTATTGAATAGCTCTCTTTGATTTTCAAATGCTTTCTGGGTTTCTTTATCTGCTTGTTTAAAAACAATATCCTTGAAATACTGAAGATAGTCAGAATCCCTGATATTTCGCTCTATTTTTTTGTAAGTGCAATCATGCGTAACTTCGAAGGATTCGCCAAAATATGTAACCCCAGGATAAATGGCTGCATTACATATAATGTATGGCGACCTCAAATCTTTAAATAAATTAAAAAATTGTCTCTGCTGTTCGGGTCTAAATACATGCGCTGCTTCATCAAAGAAAATGAATATCCTTTCCAAATCATTTTCTGAACATATAGATTCAATTGCTTCTTTTACATCCTCGATATCAGGCAATGAAGTCGCATCAATGTGAGACTGTCCTTTATATGAGTCTTCAAATGCTTTAACAATTGATTTGAGGTCTTTTTCAACGGAATCAGAATTATCACTCTCATCATTACTCAAAAGACTGGCTGAGTAGCTTGATACGGAAAAACCTTTTTTTCTCAATTTGTTTGTAAGAGCTTTTAAAGTTTTGGCAAGCATCCAGTGATAGAACTGAAGGTCATCATCTGTATTGATCAGGGAGCTCTTGTTGAAGGCAACAAATACTGGAAGAGCCTTGGGGTCTTCCTCTTCAATTTCTATTTCTGAAACTTTCATTAGAAATGACTTTCCAGTTCCTCGAGAACCTTCCAGCAGGCACGGCTCTGGAGACTTTAACGCCCTGATAATATTAAGGTCCTCAGAATTTACAACTGAAAGCCCCTTGATGTCTTCTGATTTTATACTTTCTGTGCGCAGATAAATTTGAGTCATATTATTCCTTTGGTCCTCCGAAATACGCTCTAACATATTCCAGATGCTTCATTTCTTCAGGTATGAATTCTAAGGAGTCAAGCACGTTTTCGGAAAATGATTTTAAGTACCTACAACTTAAAACAAACAATAGTATTTCTGACACACCTTTTACGAGATTGAAGTAAGTGGCCATCTTGCTTTCGTCAAATGAAAGCTCAATTTCTGAGCTTTCCCACGTTTCATTATTACCATGTACGTATTCGGAGAGTTGTCGGTATACGTTTTTAGCTTTATTGCGGTATTCACTCATATCCTCGCTAAAATCCTCGAAGAATGCTTTAGAGAATCGCGATGACAATACGCCATCATTTTCACATATAAGTGATGACCAATTAATATCTCCACGGCCATCCAGCCACTCATGTAATTCAAGCTTATAGACGGAGAAATAAGCAGACGCCAACCCCATTTCGAGTGCCAGCCTCAGAGAGACAAATGCCTGTCTATACATTCCCTTACATGCACAGAATGTTGCAGACTCTAACTGAGAGCTTACAGTTTGAAGGATTTCCTTCTCTGATGTATCTGCAATGTTTTCGGAGAACTCATATATACACGAAGAGGCATGATGAGCTGAGCCTAACTGATCTCTATACTTCATCGATTTCTCGAAGATACTGTTTGACTCAGCATTCAATCTAGATAGATATTCTTCTATTTTCATGTATAAAATCTGCTATTTATGTAAATGTAACGCCGCATTCAGCGGCTTGTCTACTGCAATGCTTTGTTATGAGTTTTTTATACTCTTAATTAAGTTTCCTATCTGCTCAACGAAAATCAAGCCAACCATTATAAAACAATAACCTAATCTTCTTTCAGTCTGCGTTCAAGCACCGCTAGGGAAAAATCAAGCCACCCACTTTAAAACAATAACTTAATCTTCTTTCGGTCTGCGTTCAAGCACCGCTAGGTGATTTGAGTACGCTGAGGCCGAAAGATATTCGTGAGTTGCAGAGGTTTGATGAAATCGAACCTATTTCACGTAAAAATGCGAGATTTGAGCCGTGCAAGCCCCACCCATGGTTCAGGGGATTTCAATGACTGCGGTTGAGATAAATAGCGTGGGGTTCAAGCCGTTTGAAAGTACTGACAGCTGGTTGCAAAATGCCGTCGTCGCTTCTCCAAGTGTTCGCAGTAACAGCTGAGCTCTTGCAAGGTGCCTACTGGCCCACGAAATAGTCTTCCAAATTCAGTGGTAAGCTTGAGCCAGTTCTCATGAGGGATATTCAACCGCGTCAGTAGCTTGGCACTCTTTTCACCTATCGAACCGCGTTTATCATCGCGAATACAGCGCCCAGTATCATCCACTAATTCAAGATAATCCTTGAGCCCAAACGCAATACCACTGGGCTGGTTATCGCATTCATTGCCAATAAAGGGCAGTAGCTTGGCGGGTTGTTCGCATTTCAATGCTGCCTGAATACGTAGTCGAATGCTGGTATGCGCCGACTGCTCAGGCGTATCGGCCATCTTGGCTCTGATGGGATTGAGGTCAACGTAGGCCATGTAGGTTAACACCGCGGCCTCATCCAGTAAGGCTTGTGACTTAAATCTTCCCTCCCACAAATTTATCCGGAATAAATTTGAACAGCTTTAGCTGGCCCGCAGGGAGAGCGCCAGGGATGGCGGCGAATAGAATCGGCCGGTACAGTTATCCTCTTGATTGGCTTGACGCGCTATCGGTTCATTAAGACAACGCATGAACCAACTGATGTCACATAACCTCCTTGTTAAATGCTTAAACAAAGGATAGTCGGAGGCCAACTACCGCGCCATTAATACTGGGTGTCCATATTGTTCTGCTCAAAACGCCTAACGCCGCATTAAGGTGTGAGCAGTGCTTGGCTATACTTGAGCGAAGCGAAACTGCCAAGCGTTGCGAATCACTCTTAAATGCTTTGTTATATTTTTATTGCAACAAACTGATGTTGGATTTAATAAATACATTTGCATCTAAAATGTTTGAACTAAATGTGCCCTTAATCTTTGCCTTATCTTCTTCCGAAAAAGTACTATTTATATAAGTGGGTGAAAATGCCACGTTTTCTGAATAGTTAAGAATATAATCAGACACCCTGCCCTTAACTTTATCATCAGACCCTTTTAGCATTTTACTAAAAAATTTATATTTCCCCTTCATATTTTTATAATAGCTAATAATAATATGAGTTTTACCATTTTCAGGAAAAACATTAAGGAAAACTTGATGCGGTTCTTCTGCTGATTCAGGGTTTATAGACATATTCATTTTCTCTTGAGGTGAGAAAACATCAACGCCATTATGGTCTTTATAAGGAATAAATGAAGAACTACATGCTATAGGTATTTCATGACCGATACAGTAATAATGATGCTTTAAACCTGAGAAGGTCTTATTTTCAATCTCAGACTTTAAATGCTCACATACAGCTTGCAGCTCCATAACTGAAAGACCAGCATGGAATAATTTCATTTGAAAATCAGTAAGTAACGACTTTACATCAGGGTTAATCGATTCATTTATTTCCGTTATTTTGTCATCATACAAATGCAGAGATTCTTTTTGAGAGTGATACTCTTTTGAAGCAGAGCGATATGCATATATAAACATTTGCTCGCGATCACCAACAAATTCTTTGTCTTCAATAGGTTGAAAAACAGTTTTATCGTGGTGGGCACAGAAGCCTGTAAACGTACTAAACTTTTTAGTCCCTTCTAAATCAAAATCGAAGAACATTTTTTCTGGAGAAACTTTAGGTGATAAAACGCTCACTTTTCCATTATCGCTAATTTTTTGTAATATTTTACTGCGTTGAATGGAATGTGATTTGATGATTTTACCTTGACAACTACTATTATCACCTTCTCCCCAGATGCACTCTTTTACAGATGCTTTGCGCTTGTCTTTTGACATTCGCATATTAAACTCACGTTCGATATTCACAAGTCCTCCAAAAATATAACGCCTAATTTAGGGGCCGGAGCTGCGTAGCGGCGGAGGTCCCAGCCCGCTTGCGGGCGACTACAATCACTTGTTAAATTCATCAGCATCACAGTTTATTATTACGGTTTCTGGTGGCTCCGTCATAAATACACCATCTTTATCAGAAGGCAGGTATTCTAGCAACTCTCTCGCTAATTCTGAGTCGTTATCTGTCATTTCAAGGTGACTATAGAGAACTGATTTGAGCCAACCTCTAAATGAATTTCGATATCTCTCATCTTTGATATCTACGGGATTATCTTCTTCAATAGGAGTACCAATTTTCAAGCTGTACAACGCTTCTGCAAAAGTAGGTAAACAACAGGTGAAAACACACTCCTCATACCCACTGATGGTTCTCATGAGATTTCCGGTTTTAGTCTTTAGCTTTGCATGCTTTCGAGTTGGTGAACTCAAAGGCTCAGCCATATCAGCAGACATATAGAAAAAATCGTATTGTGTGCCCTTCACTTTATGAAATACACCAATAGACCCAACAGATGGCAAAAGGGCACCACTTAGAATATCCGGCTGGCACTCAAACGGTGGATATGGAAGTACATCAGGCCGTCTTGATAATAAATCCCATTGCTCTAAGTTAGCCTTGAAACTGGTTTGAGCAACATTATTAGGCCAGCTTGAGCAAATACCAGTGTGTTTTTCATTAGATTTTTTAGCTTGAAGTAATGTGGCCCTAGCTTCAAATCTTGGCTTGGTCTTATAAGAAACGATCAAAAGATCGGAAATTTCACACCTAGCCGAAGGTCGGCCCCAAGTTCCTTTGCCGTTGAATACAACTTGGTGCTTCATTCCGTGAAACTCTTCAATTTTGAAAGGCTTTTTCAAGGAACTAAAACTCCGCATCAATGCACGGAATTGTTGCACTTCAGAGAATCTAGATTTGGATGATTCTATATTCCATGCATTTTTTAACGCAGCAGCGAATTTTTGACTTGTCACTTAGCACTCCGTGTGAATTTAACAGCTGTATAGCATGCATGCGCGTTGTAGTCCTCGGAGGAGTGTAAACGCGCATCGCTATCTGTTTGTATTAGCTGGATATAAAAGAGTTTAGTCTTAATATCCCTTGCAGCTAAACGCGCATGCGCAGTTTCTAAACCTATTATCTACCTGCTGCACTTTTCAACTATATGAATTTAATACTATTTTTTAAAATGTTACAGAAATAACGCGCAAGCTTAGCTGCAAATTGCCGGCATTTTGTCAGGAACGTCAATAATACTGCTGTATAGAAAATCAGTTCTGAGGTACTTACCATGAGCGCTTCAAGCCCTGCAACCAAGGGCCTTAAAACCAAGCACCTTAAAACTAAGCGCCTTAAAACCAAGGACCCTAAAACCAAGGACCCTAAAACTCAAGCCCGACAAAAAGCGTTAAGTAAAGCCATAGCTACCGCACGGGTGCGACACGCTGTTCGTCCCTGAATACCGTTATAAACGGAAAAGTATCCTTGTCGCAGAGCGTTCGCTTAAGAAAAAGCTAAAGCTAACTGGTTGAATTGGCTATACAATACCCAGTACCTATTAGTAAAACAATTAGCTTAAGGTCAAGTTTTTTAACAAAGGCAATAAAACCCTGATTTTGTGGGGGTTGACAGCATAATTCGCCATTAAAACAATTTTACCCGGCAAATCATATGAGCAATATTCCAATTGTTAAATTGCCTGTTTCAGTGCTTGATGGCTGGGGGCTATGTCAGTTGTTATCGCCGACCAATACCGCTAAGTCTACTTGGGTTTGTGTGCTCGTTGAAAACGGCTGCCAGGATGGACATGAACGGGAACAGGCTTGGGGGGAGGGCAGCCTAAAGCTGCTGCCAGAGAAGCTTTTCTATGTTAGCCTTGCCTTGTTTATGAAGTTTATTGTCGTTTTGCCTCTGGCAAATAGTAAGATTTCAACTTGTATTCAGGGATGAAAAATGCAAATACGTTTGGCTACTGAAATGGATTTGGAGCAACTGATCCTGTTGTTTGATGAATATCGGCAGGAGATGGGGCAAGAGTCGGATCTCGGTCGTTGTCGCGAATTTTTACGCTGTCGCTTGCAGGAAAATGATTCGATGATCTTTATCGCCACCGAGGGTGATTATCCGGTGGCCTTCACTCAGCTCTTTCCTTCATTCTCTTCTTTGTTACTCCAGCCCTTGTGGTATCTCGATGATCTTTTTGTATTGCCCGATTACCGTGGTCAGGGAATTGCCAAAGAACTCACCCATAGAGCCCGTACTCTGGCACAGAATGCCAAGGTGTTGGCGGTGAAACGCAAATTCGGTGAGCCCTCCATGTCGGCAACCGGGGATGACACAGAGCAAGGTCTGTATCACGCACTACTTTAATCTGCTGCCCCCTGTTTGCTACCATTAGCGGGTTTTAATTTCAGGGGATTTCAGATTGAAAACAGCAGTACAACAGACACCTGTGCTCGACAAGAGCGCGGTTACCAATCTCTTGGCGCTGGCCATTATGCTGACCGGCTATGGCATGCACTCAGATGTGTTATTTAACATAGGCCTATTTGCCGTATCCGGCGCCATTACCAACTGGCTGGCGGTGCATATGTTGTTTGAAAAGGTACCGGGTCTCTATGGTTCAGGGGTGATCCCGGCTCGTTTCGAGCAGTTCAAGCAAGCGATCAGCGAGTTGATGATGGAGCAGTTCTTCTCTGAGGCCAACATAGACCGTTTCCTGTCTACCCGCTCGGACAAGCAGAGCCTGGATCTCTCCGGTGTTATCACCAAGGTAGACTTGGCTCCGGCCTTTGATGCTCTGGTGGCCACGGTTGCCCAGTCATCATTGGGGGGCATGTTATCCATGTTTGGCGGTGAAGAGGCGCTCACCCCGCTCAAGCAACCTTTTATTGAAAAGATGCAGCAGTCGCTGGCGGATATTGCCAAGAGTGATGATTTTTACGAGCTGCTCAAGGGCGAGCTGGAGCAGCCCGGAGTGATGGCCGATATGCGCAGCCAAATTCAGGATATTGTCGAGCAGCGGTTGGCCGAGTTAACGCCGCAGTTGGTCAAAGAGATGGTGCAGCAGATGATTAAAACTCACCTGGGCTGGCTGGTTGTCTGGGGCGGTGTCTTTGGCGGTTTGATAGGGCTGGTCAGCGTATACCTGCAACGCTTGCTATAACTATATACAGGTGAATTTTGAGCTGAACCTAGCCTGCAGCTCAGCTAAATAACCGCTATTAAGTCGCCCAAGCGGCGGGAGGAAAGCCATGGCGTTACATCATACGATTAACTATCTTGAACTTCCCGCCCGGGAACTGGAAGCCACCAAGGCGTTTTTCCAGGCGGTGTTTGGTTGGGGCTTTGTTGACTATGGCCCGGACTACAGTTGTTTTACCCAGGCCGGGATCGATGGCGGTTTTTTCCGTTCATCGGTGAACTTCGATACCCTCAATGGCTGCCCGCTGTTGGTGCTCTACTCAAACGATTTGAATGCCAGCCTGGAAGCCGTCAAGGCCCATGGCGGCGAGATCAGTAAAGATATTTTCAGTTTTCCCGGCGGTCGGCGCTTTCATTTTCGCTGCCCGAGCCAAAACGAGTATGCCGTCTGGTCTGAATAAACCCGGACGCTTCTGCCTTTACAAGGAAGGATTATGCCTCACTGTATTATTGAGTATTCGGCGCCCTTGGCGCAGCAGTTGTCGATTACCAAGCTGGTTCAGGCGGTGCACCAAGGTGCCATAGACTCAGGCTTGTTCACACCATCTGCCATCAAGAGTAGGGCGCATGCCTGTGAGCATTTCCTGGTTGGGGAGGACAGCGCGCAAAGCTTTATCCATGTGCGTTTGGCCATTATGCCGGGACGCACCGATGAGCAAAAGCAAGCCCTGACCCAAAGCGTGTTTGCCGCACTGGAGCCGATTGCGGCCAAAGCCGACAGTATCTCGCTGGAGGTTACTGAGCTGCATCAGCCAAGCTACCTTAAGCGCGGTAGCTAAGAAGCTAATATGTCCCGGCAGCCAAAGCGCAGTAACAGGGTGGACTCTCCCTGTATTCGTCACTGCTGCCTGGACCTGCAAGATGTTTGCCTGGGCTGTTTCAGGACGCTGGAAGAAATTCTGGCCTGGCATCAGGCAACGGACAGCGAGCGGCAGGCTATTCTCGAGCGCTGCCGGCAGCGACAAGTTGAGCGTGACCAAGTAACGGCCGGGCTTAGAGTGCTGAGAACAAGGCGCAAGTGAACAAGCTCAAAGCAAATAAAGCGGCACAGAAGCGAAGCTCCTATTTCCGCTAATGAATAAAGGCGCCATTCGGCGCCTTTATGGTTTTTTCTTAAGCTCAGTAGGATGCGGTGTGCACAGAGCGCACCGCTCGGCCGGAAGGATCTATGATGCCGGATAGGCTCTCATCCCAGGCTAGCGCTTCCGGGGTAGAGCAGGCAACCGATTTACCACCCGGTACAGTCAATGCTGCCGACTCCAGCGGGAAGTGCTCTTCAAAGAAACTGCGATAGAAGTAGGCCTCCTTGGTTTCCGGCGTGTTGTGCGGGAAGCGGAAACGGGCGTTGGCCAGCTCTTTATCCTCCACCTGGGCTGCTGCATGTTCTTTCAGACCGTCAATCCAGGAGTAACCCACACCGTCACTGAACTGCTCTTTCTGGCGCCAGGCGACTTCGGCCGGGAGCTTATGCTCGAAGGCTTCACGCAGAATATGCTTTTCAATCCGGCCATCGCGCGACATCTTGGCTTCTGGGTTCAGGCGCATGGCCACGTCCATAAACTCCTTGTCAAGGAAGGGTACTCGGGCTTCCAGGCCCCAGGCTGCCATGGCCTTGTTAGCCCGCAGGCAGTCGTACAGGTGCAGCTTGTCGAGTTTACGCACCAGTTCTTCGTGGAAGGCTCGGGCGTTTGGTGCCTTGTGGAAATAGAGGTAACCGCCGAACAGTTCATCGGCCCCTTCGCCTGAGAGCACCATCTTGATCCCCATAGCCTTGATCTTGCGCGCCATCAAATACATGGGGGTTGCAGCGCGAATGGTGGTGACATCATAGGTTTCCAGGTGATAAATCACCTCCTTGATGGCATCCAGGCCTTCCTGGAAGGTGAAGTGCAGCTCATGGTGTATGGTGCCTATGGCATCGGCGACCTTTTGTGCCGCCGCCAGATCCGGCGCCCCTTTCAGGCCCACGGCAAAGGAGTGCAGCTGTGGCCACCAGGCATCGGAGGCATCGTTGTCTTCAATACGGCGTTTGGCAAAAGTTTGGGTTATGGCGGAAATCACCGAGGAGTCCAGCCCGCCAGATAGCAAAACGCCATAGGGCACATCTGACATCAACTGGCGTTTTACCGCGGCTTCCAACGCTTCGCGCAGCTCTTCGCTGGAGGCGCTGTTTTGGGCAACCGCTTCATAGTCGCGCCAGTCACGCTGATAGTATTGCACCGGCGCGTCATCTGCACTGTAGAGGTAATGCCCGGGGCTGAATACTTCCACAGTTTTACATACGGGAACCAGTGCCTTCATCTCGGAGGCGACATAGAAGTTGCCACTGGTATCGCGGCCGGTGTAAAGCGGGATGATCCCCATGTGATCCCGGCCTACGAGGTAGCAGTCCTTGGCCTTGTCATAGAGTACGAAGGCAAAAATACCGTTGAGCTTATCGAGAAAGTCGCAGCCATATTCCTGATACAGCGCCAGGATCACTTCGCAATCCGAGTTGGTCTGGTAGCTGTACTTGTCGCCGAGCTCGGCCTTGAGTTCTTTGTGGTTGTAGATTTCACCGTTGACTGCCAATACCAATTGGCCGTCTGCAGATAACAGCGGCTGGGCGCCGTGTTCGATATCGACAATGGCCAGCCGCTCATGGGCGAGAATCGCTCTTGGAGTGGTATGAATACCCGACCAGTCCGGGCCGCGGTGGCGCATCAGTTTGGACATCTCCAGCGCTGTGCTTCTCAGAGCGGCGGCATCAGACTGGATATCGAGAATGGCAAAAATTGAACACATGGTAAGACTCCAAACTTGGTGTTTCTTCAGCAATGGCTTCACTTTGCCTGTAGAATTCTCAAAAGCCAAGTGTTATTTTTAAATATAAATCATAAAAATGGCCCAATTTATAAGTTTTAACCTGTTTGTTTGGTGGCTTTTTTGCAGGTTGAATAATTTAATCGCTTAATTGGTGAAAGATCTGCATTTAAGCTCGCTGTAACAGCGTGCAAATTGGCGCTTTCCCAAAGCCGCTGCTTTTATCGGCGATCGATTTATCGGCCCGGAAAACAACACAAAAAGGCGCCGAAGGCGCCTTGGGGGATGGGGAAATGTGTCTGGTTAAATCGTTGGAGTAACGCCGGTTTCCGGTCGCAAGCGATAAAACTCTGTGCCCTCGAAGTAACCCGGGCGATCGGCCGAATCCGCCAAGCGTTCGGCGGCCTTGTAGTACACGGCCAGATCTTCCAGCGCGCCGGAGAGATCCCAGTTGGCATGATACTCATCACAGAGGTTGTGATAGCAGCCTTTCATCTGCTGCTTCATCGCCGCTTTGTAGTTAGCGGTGGCCTGATCTACAGGTTCGCTGCCGCCACCGGCAAATACCGCAGGTACGCCATACTGGGCAAAACTGAAGTGATCCGAGCGGAAGAAACCGCCGGACTCGGGGTGTTTCTCTGCCGTGGCATAGCGGCCCTGGGTCTTGAGCGCGGCTTCCAGATAACGCTCCAGCTCAGACTTGCCTTTGCCCACTATGGTAAAGTCTTTGGTGCGGCCATAGATATTGGTGCTGTCGAGATTAATCACCCCTATGGTGTTTTCCAACGGGTACGCCGGTTGGGCGGCATAGAAACGTGATCCCAGCAGACCTTGCTCTTCGCCTGTGGTGGCGATAAAAGTCAGCGAGCGCTTCAGGCGCTTGCCAGCCTTGGCGTCGGCGGCAAACTCACGGGCGATGGCCAGCATGCCGGCGATGCCGGAGGCGTTGTCCATGGCGCCATTGAACACCTTGTCGCCTTCGGTCGAACTGCTCATGCCCAGATGATCCCAGTGGCCGGTAAACAGAATATGCTCATTGGCGCGGCTGCTGCCCGGCAGAGTGGCAACCACATTGTAGCTGTCGCCATACTCGGCCTTGTTATCGAAACCTATGCTGGCGGTTTGCCCCAGCGTCAGTTGCAGTGGGCCGTGGGCAGCGCGGCTGATGGCGCTGTCCAGTTCAAGCCCGGCCTTGGCAAACACTTTTTTGGCGGCGTTCAGGGTTATCCAGCCTTCCACTGCCACTCGCTCGTTGCCGGAGTCCGAGGCCAGATCCTGCTGTGGGCCGGTCCAGCTGTTCTCCACCACAGACCAGGGATAAGCGGCAGGAGCCGTGTCGTGAATGATAATGGCGCCCAATGCGCCTTGACGGCTGGCTTCTTCATACTTGTAGGTCCAGCGACCGTAATAGGTCATCGCCTTGCCGTTGAATTTACCGAGATCCGGGCGGGCAAAGCCGGGGTCATTCACCAGAATAAGGGCGATTTTGCCCTTCATGTCCAGGCCCTGGTAGTCGTTCCAGTCGTACTCGGGGGCGTTGATACCGTAACCGACAAACACCAGTGGTGCGTTGGTGATATCGACGCGTTTGACATCATGGCGACTGCCGAGCACCAGATCCTGGGGATATTGAAAATCGATACCGGCTAACTGTATTGCCTGGGTTTCACTGGCGGTATAGCTCACCATGGGCACTTTTTGCAAAAAGCTGCCGCTGGCGCCGGGCTCAAGCCCCATAGCGGCAAAGGCCTTGCTGAGATAGTCCAGGGTCAGCTGCTCGCCGTGGGTAGTCGGCGCCCGGCCTTCAAATTCATCCGAGGCCAAGGTTTGGATGTCCTGGCGAAACTCATGTTCATTGAAACTGACAACGCGGATGGGGTCGTCGGCAGTATTGTTTTGGCTGCAGGCACTCAAGAGTGCCAGGGTACACAGGGGGATCATCAAGCGCATAAGGGATCCTGTTGTTGCTTTTATTGTCAGGTATGAAGTGGCAACGGCTTTGCCTTTGCCTGTGCGCTATCATGGACGAAAAAACGCCCCCGGCACAAGCGGAGGCGGTAAAAGGAATGTTACCAATGGTTTCAGATCACGTCGATGTCGGCGGCGCAGGCAAACACATGGTTGGGACGGAAGGGCTCTTTTTCTATGTCTTCCAGCTTGCTGACCCCACTGGTGACCAGTATGGTTTCCAGTCCGGCCTGAAAACCAGCCAGAATATCGGTACGCATGTTATCACCGATAATCACGGTATTTTCGGAATGACCATCTATATGGTTCAGCGCCGAGCGGATGATCCAACTGCTGGGTTTACCCACGTAGAAGGGCCTGCGACCGCTTATTCTTTCTATAGGCGCGCAGAGAGCGCCACAGGCGGGACTATAAGCCGGACCATGGGTATCCGGGTTGGTGGCAATAAAACGGGCGCCATCGGCAACAAAACGGGCGGCCTTATGGATCATGTCCCAGTTGTAGGAGCGGGTTTCGCCGACGATAACAAAGTCGGGGTTGATATCGGTAATGGTAAAGCCGGCCTTGTAAAGTTCGTGGGTGAGGGCACCTTCACCTATGACAAAGGCCTTGCTGCCTTCCTGGTGCCTGAGAAAGTCGGCGGTCGCCATGGCCGAGGTATAGAAACACTCTTCGGGAATATGCAGCCCGGCGGCGCCGAGGCGGTTTTGCAGATCTTTACCCGTCTGTACCGGGTAGTTGGTCAAGATGACCAAGGGATTTCCCTGTTCCAGTACCCGGGCGATAAACTTGTCACTGCCGGGGATTAACTTGTTGTCGTGCATCAGCACGCCGTCTATATCGCAGATAATATTCTTCATGCGCGTCTCGTTCTGTCCTGATAACTGCCCCTATCTAACGCCATTGGTCATAAAATTACAATTGGCCGCGGTAAAAAGCCGGTAACGGAGCGTCATATCCAGGTAAATTAAGGGAAGAGGCAAGCTTGTGCCATAGCTGTAATAGCCATTGTTGTAATGAAAAAAGGAGCCGTATGGCTCCTTTTTGCTGAATTAATCAACCTAAGGAAGGTGCGAACAAGTCCCATGCGTGCTCTGCGTCGGCTTACGGGCATGGATGCAAGGCGTGGTTCGCAGCAAATGGCCTTAGTCCTTTGTAAGAATTCCCTAAGTTTACTCAGAGATCAGTCCGGGGCGTAGCCGTTGGGGCCGATGGCTTCATCGTCGAGCCAGGCCTTACCGTCAACCATCTTCAGTCGGCCCTGGCAGAACCAGCGCACCACTATCGGGTAGATGGCGTGTTCCTGCTCGTGCACCCTGGCCGCCAGAGTTGCCACTGTGTCATCGGCAAACACAGGGACTTTGGCCTGCAAAATCACCGGGCCACTGTCCAGTGCCGGGATAACGAAATGAACACTGGCGCCATGTTCGCTGTCACCGGCTTCGATGGCGCGCTTGTGGGTATCCAATCCAGGATACTTGGGCAGCAGTGACGGGTGGATATTGAGCATCTTGCCCTGGTAACGGCTGACCAGCTCATCACTGAGAATACGCATAAAGCCGGCCAATACGATGAGGTCGGGCTGATATCTGTCGATAGCCGCCTGCAGTCTGGCATCGTATTGGGCGCGGGACTCCTCTTTGCGGGCGATGACGCAACTGGTGTCTATTTCGGCATGATGGGCCCGGATCAGACCATAGGCATCGGCCTTGTTGCTGATCACTCCGACCACGCGCCCTGGCATCTTGCTATCACAGCTGTCGATAACAGCCTGCAAATTACTGCCATTGCCCGAAATCATTACCAATATGCGACAACTCTCCTGCATTAAAGGATCTCCACTTGCTCTTCTTGTTGAGTACGATTGGCGATAGTGCCTATCTGCCAGGCGTTTTCACCTTTGGCTTTGAGTAGCTCAATGGCGGCGGCAGCTTCAGCCTGAGGCAGGGCAACTATCATACCGACACCACAGTTAAAGGTGCGGTACATTTCATGTTCTGTGATATTACCGGCTTGCTTGAGCCAGTTGAATACGCTGGGCCACTGCCAGGACTCGCCCTGGATAACGGCCTTGGCGCCTTCGGGCAGTACCCTTGGAATGTTTTCCCAGAAACCGCCGCCTGTGATATGTACCATGGCGTGAACCGGGTGTTTTTCCAGCAGTTCCAGCAAAGGTTTGACATAGATGCGGGTCGGTTCCAGCAGGTGATCGATAAGCGGCTTGCCGTCCAGATCTTGCTGTGGGTCGGCCTGGCTGACTTCCAGGACTTTACGGATCAGTGAGTAACCGTTGGAATGAGGACCACTGGAGCCCAGGGCTATCAGTGCATCACCGGCCTGTACCTTGCTGCCGTCGATGATGGCTTCTTTCTCCACCACACCGACACAAAAACCGGCCAGATCATAGTCAGCGCCTTCGTACATGCCGGGCATTTCGGCGGTTTCACCACCGATCAGGGCACAACCGGATTGGAAGCAGCCTTCGCCGATACCTGTAACCACGTCAGTCGCCACATTGACGTCCAGCTTGCCGGTAGCATAGTAGTCGAGGAAAAACAGCGGCTCGGCGCCTTGAACCAGCAGGTCGTTGACACACATGGCCACCAGGTCGATACCGACAGTGTCATGCTTTTTGAAGTCAATGGCCAGGCGTAGTTTGGTGCCCACACCATCGGTACCGGAAACCAGTACAGGGTGCTTGTATTTGGTTGGCAGTTCACACAGGGCGCCAAAACCACCCAGGTTGCCCATGACTTCAGGACGGTGAGTGCGTTTGACTACGGACTTGATGTTATTGACGAGTGCGTTGCCTGCATCGATATCGACACCGGCGTCTTTATAGCTCAGTGGGGTAGGGGTACTCACTTGATCCTCTCGGGTACATCGTTATGGATTTTATGCGGCGCTATTCTAGCAGTTTGCCGGGGGGCTCGAAAGCCAAGATTGCACTTTATTCATAGGGATATAAGTCACGATTTACCAGATTTATAAAACTTTCTGTTTTACCGCTGGAACAAATCAACTAAAATCTCACAAATTTGCCCAAATCCGGCTGGTTTGTGCTCTGCACGCCGGGAGCTGCCAGTCTGATTGCTCGTCCCGCCCGCAAGATCAGGAGAAAAAGAATGAAAGTTGTCGAGGTTAAACACCCGCTGGTACGCCACAAAATTGGTTTGATGCGTGAAGCTGAGATCAGCACCAAACGTTTTCGTGAGCTCGCCGCCGAGGTTGGCAGCCTGTTAACCTACGAGGCAACCGCAGGTTTGGAAACCGAAACAGTGACCATTGAGGGCTGGAACGGTCCGGTTGAAGTGGAACAGATCAAAGGCAAGAAGGTGACTGTAGTGCCTATCCTGCGTGCCGGTCTAGGCATGATGGATGGCGTGCTGGAGAACATTCCCAGTGCCCGTATTTCAGTCGTCGGTGTTTACCGTGACGAAGAAACCCTGGAGCCTGTGCCTTACTTCGAGAAGCTCGCCAGCGATATGGAAGAGCGTTTGGCACTGGTGGTTGACCCCATGCTGGCTACCGGCGGCTCCATGATTTGCACCATAGACTTGCTGAAAAAGCGCGGCTGTAAGCATATCAAGGCGCTGGTGTTGGTTGCGGCGCCTGAAGGCGTTAAAGCATTGGAAGAGGCGCATCCCGATATCGAACTTTACACGGCTTCTGTCGATGATTGCCTGAACGACAAGGGCTATATCCTGCCAGGTCTGGGTGATGCCGGTGACAAGATTTTCGGTACCAAATAAGTCTCTTTAGTGAGCATAAGAAAAGGCGCCCTCGGGCGCCTTTTTGCTTATTTCAGCCTTACTTGCTTAACCCTTACTTGTTGCTACTGACCTTAGGCGGTTTTCATCACGATAACAGCGGCGATAACCACGGCTATGCCGACCCAACCTATGGGCTTGAGTCTTTGTTTGAACAGCAAGGCGCCGCCGATAGCTGTGCCCAAAATGCCGATAGCGCCCCAGGAGGCATAGGCGATCGCCAGGTCTATCTCTTTCACTGCCTGTGCCAGCAGAGTAAAGGCGCTCAGCACCAGCAAGATTGCCAGCACGCCCCATAATTTACGTTTGAATCCGTTGGAGCGGGTGAGCGCCATATTGGCGGCAATATCAATCAAGGCGGCCAGCACCACATAGCCAAACGAGAGCGTCAGAAACTGGTTCATGTTAACCTCCGTTACAAGCTACTTGCGGCGCTGCTTGCTCTCAAACCAGTGTCCTGACCTTTGGGTTTATCACCTTGATGGCCCTCGCCCAGAGTCACCAGCACTATACCCAGGATGGCCAAGGCCAGTCCGGCAAGTTCCTGCGGGTTGAGCCTGGAGTCAAATAACAACATGGATACCAGAGTGATCAGGGCTATGCCCAAGCCTTCCCAAACCGCATAAGCCACGCCTATGGCAATTTTTTTCGCCGCCAGTGATAAAAAGAAGTAGGACACACCAATCAAGAGGTACATCAGCAGATAGCCCCAGATAGAACTTTCAGGTCCCAGTAGGTTCATGGTACTGGTACCTGCCACTTCGGCGGAAATTGCAAACAATAGAAATACCCGTGCAAGGATCATAATTCACCTTCTACATGAAATGAAAAATATGCATAACGGAGAATCGCACATTACACCCGAATCTATCTGGCCAGATAAGTCATAAAAAAGGAGTAACAATAATTTAAGCGGCAATTCCAAACTTACACCGCTAGGTTAACTGTTCGGGTTTTGACTTGATAGGTAATTGAGATATTCAAATATGAATATCTGTTACGCTCTAAACTGATGTTGGCGTTGGTTGAAATGTGTCTTGTACCACCTTGTGAAGATGCTGGTGCAGAGGGTGATTACGGTAGGTCTGTAAAAAGCCGCCGGAAACCACGAAGTGACTGAATTCGTGATTAACCTGGGGCATGGGGAAGGAGGCCAGTTCGGGCATCAACCTGGCAGTACCTTGACTGGCGTACATGATGGCGTCGGTTTCCAACAACATCTGACAGGCTACCCTCAGGTTGTATGATTTGAGTAATACATGAGGCTGATAGCCCATACGCTGATACTCAGATTCCACAGTGCATTGCGGATTGTAGGAGGCCGGTGCTGGCAGGGAGACTATCGGCAGCGTGGACACAGTTTGCCAATCATTTTCAGCGCCGAGCAGCGGATGATCTTTGCGTGCCAGGATCACCCGTTTTTCGGTGAATAGCGGCCGCATATAGATATCCTTCGACAGCTCGGTTTCCTGATCCAAAATACAATAATCGTGAATGCCTTCGAGCATCTCATCATGGCTGTAACCGTTCCAGCTGGAAAAGGTGAAGCTGGCTTTGGGAAAGGCCTGGTGACAGCTTTGCAGCAATCTTTGTCCCTGTTCATCCATAAGGTAGGGATCTGTCACTATGGCTATTTGCCCAGTGTAGGTGTTGGCGCTGAAGTCTTCGAACTCCAGCAGAACTTTTTCGATAGGGGCCAGAATATTGTCAAACTCTTCTGCCAGTCGCAGCGCCATGGGGGAGGGTTCTACACCATGGGGTTTACGAACAAACAGGGGGTCCTGGAAGGTTTGCTTAAGGCGCATCACACCGCGGCTGGCACTGGGCTGAGAGATCCCAAGTTGCATGGCGGCTAGTTTGATACTGCGATTGTCGACAACCGCCTTAAGCAGGCGCATCAGATTAAGATCCAGGGTATCCAGTTCGTGAGCCATTTATCTATTAACCATTATGTTATCAGGTGCCGTCTTAATTTGAGCGAACGGCAGAAGATAAAGCATTCAACCTGCAGCGGCAATGACTACAGAGAGTTTCAGAATAACACAACCAGTTTTAAAAGCGTGAAGCTAGTATTGTTTCATGCCGGACTTTAAAAAAGCACTGACACAGTTGGCACGGGATTTAAATGGCTCCAGTTGAACCGCTTAATCTTGATTGTTTTTGTGAAGGGAAAGGGGCCATTCCAATAATAAGTTCAAGGGCTCCGCTAAAGGAGCCCTTGGTTTATCAGCGATTAAGTGCGATTAAATGTGAGGCGTTGGCCCAGGGTATTGTCGATAAAGCGACTGCCGTCAAACAGTTGCTTACCATTGACCCAGGTACCACTGATAGAGGCGGCAAACTTGTGGCCGGTGAAGGGTGACCAACCGCAGTGATAACGGGTGTTTTCCAGCGTGGCCTCGAAGGGCTTGTTGAGATCCACCAATACCAGATCCGCCAGATAACCTTCGCGCAGATAGCCCCTGTCTTTGAGTTCAAAGCGCTCGGCCACCGCATGGCTGGTCTTTTGGACGATTTTTTCCAGACTGAAGTGCCCCTTGGCATGCAGATCCAGCAGGCTGAGCAGTGCATGTTGCACCAGCGGCAAACCGGACGGCGCCTTGAAGTAGCTGTCGGCTTGCTTCTCTTCCCAGGTGTGCGGCGCGTGATCTGTGGCGATAATGTCAATGATGTCGCGATTGACGGCATCTATCAGTGCCTGTTGGTCGGCAAGGGTCTTGATCGCCGGGTTACACTTTATCTGGCTGCCGAGGCGGGCGTAGTCACTGTCGTTGAACGAGAGATGGTGCACACAGACTTCGGCGGTAATGTTGGCACCCCTGAGCTGTGCCAGCTGCTTGGCCGGCTCAAATAGATAGAGTTCGTCGGCCGTGGTCAAATGCAGTACATGCAGGCGCGCCTTGTGACGAATAGCCAGGTCGGTCGCCAGTTGAGATGACTTGAGGCAGGCTTCGCGGGAGCGGATTTCGCCGTGCAGCTCCATAGGTATGGCGTCACCGTATTTTTCACGCATGGCGGCTTCATTGGCGGCTATGGTGGGGCTGTCTTCACAGTGAGTGGCAATGACCACAGGAGAGTTGGCGAAGATGCCGTCCAGAGTGGCACTGTTATCCACCAACATGTTACCGGTAGAGGCGCCCATAAAGATTTTCACCCCGCAGGCCTGGTTGGGATCGAGACGTTTAATCTCTTCCAGGTTATCGTTGGTGGCGCCGAGATAGAAAGCAAAGTTGGCCAATGAACTTTGAGACGCGCGGGTATACTTGTCTTCCAGCGCCTGCAGATTGGTGGTCTGCGGATTCACATTGGGCATTTCCATAAAGCTGGTGATACCCCCGGCCACGGCGGCGCGGGATTCACTGGCGATGGTGCCCTTATTGGGGAAACCCGGCTCGCGGAAATGCACCTGATCATCGATCATCCCCGGTAGCAGGTGTTTACCCTGAGCATCTATGACCTGAGCCCCTGCCGGAGCCGTGATCTGGGAGGCAATCTGGCTGATACGGCCGTTGTCGATCAGCAGATCCTGAGTACGGGTTGTTCCTTCATTAACCAATTGGGCGTTGCAGATGAGGGTTTTCATAGGATACCTGATTAGCGTTATTAATATTGGCAGTGACTTGCGTATAATACCGGAAACTCAAGCAAAAAGCTGTGGAGCTTTTGGACAAGATCACAGACTTTTTGCGAAATATACGTCAAGTGTCGATACCCTGGCCGGTATTGACGTAATCGGTGGCCAATATCGGCCGGCCGATAACACATGGGTGGACTGTTTATCTGCCTGGGAGCGAGAATGCAATTATTTGTCAAAGATTTAACTGTGGTTGATTTTTCTTACCTGTGCCCGTTTCGCGGCATGGTAGGCGAAAGCTGGATAGTCGATGTGCTGCTCGACGGTGGCCTGGATGAGCAAAACATGTTGCTCGACTTTTCCAAGGTCAAGCGCACCATAAAGCAAACCATAGATGAGGTGGCCGATCACCGTTTATTGATACCCACCGCCTGTAGCCAGGTGCGCTGGCAACAGCAGGGCGACAAGGTGTGGATGGACTTCCATAGTCTGCGCGGCAGCATTCACCTGGCTTGTCCGGCGCAGGCTTTCGCCCTTATCCCCAGCGAGATTATTGACTTTGACAGCGTGAACCAGTTTTTGCACAAGGCGCTGACAGATGCCTTGCCGGACAATGTTCAGGGCATCAGCCTGACACTTCGCAACGAGGTGCTGGAAACGCCCTATTACCATTACAGTCACGGCTTGCGTAAGCACGACGGTAACTGCCAGCGTATCGCTCACGGTCACCGCAGTCCTGTCAATGTGTTTGCCGATGGTATCGCCGCGCCCAAATGGGATGAATACTGGGCCAAACGTTGGAAAGATATCTACCTTGGCAGTGAAGAAGATGTGGTTGGTGTCAGTGAGCTTGAGTTGTCTCCCCAAACCAAGATAGATGACAAGAGCCATATTGGCTTCAGATACCAAGCGCCGCAGGGTGATTTTCAGTTGGCGATGCCAAGAGACTGCTGTGATTTGATCCCCCACGACACCACGGTCGAACTGCTGGCCCATTTTATGGCCGACAGCATGGCGGGCTTTGAGCCGGGCAAACATTTTAAAGTGGTAGCCTTCGAGGGCATAGGCAAGGGCGCCATCGCATCGGCGCAGCATCAGGGTGACTGATAGATACTGCCTGGCCTGAGCCGGACCAAGAATAAGGTCAACCTAAAAGCAATCTAAAGGCATCCGCAAATAGACCGCACCCCGGGGTCTATGGGGCGGAAAGATAAAGAGGAGCAAGAGTGAAGTTCAATAACAGTAAGATGCCAATCCCATCTTTTAAGGCGCTGTCGCTGATGCTGCTGGGCACTTTGGTTGTGAGTCCTATGCTGCAGGCCGAATCCAAGTCTGAGCCCAACATCAAACCTGAGTCATCACGGGTGCAGTTTCAGGGCAAGTTTGAACAGGGAGCTCTGATTAGAGCCAGAACAGAGCCGGGTACTGAGGTAAGTCTCAATGGCGAGAGCATCACCTTGACGCCGGATGGCAGGTTTGCCTTTGGTTTTGAGCGTGAGGCCGCGCTCGAGCAGACGCTGACACTCAGTTACCCGGATGGCAGCAGTGAGAGCCGTGACCTCAAACTCGACAAGCGGGATTATCGCATTCAATACGTTGAGGGGATCAGCAAGAAAATCATGAAGCCGGATCCCAAGGCCCAGGAGCGCGCCGCCAAAGACAGCGCCCAGGTCAAGGCGGCCCGCAGCCATTTCAGTACCCAGCAGGCGTTTGCCGACGACTTTATCTGGCCGCTGACCGGGCGAATTTCAGGGGTTTATGGCAGCCAAAGGGTATACAACGGTAAGCCTGGCACACCGCACTATGGTGTGGATGTTGCCGCCAAAACCGGCACTGTGGTGGTGGCACCGGCCGATGGCGTTATCAGCCTGTCGGTACCTGACATGTTCTATTCCGGTGGCACCATGATTATCGACCACGGCTATGGTGTCAGTTCCAGCTTTTTGCACTTAAGCAAGCTGTATGTCAAAGAGGGCGATGAGGTGAAACAGGGCCAGGCGGTGGCCGAAGTGGGGGCAACCGGACGAGCCACAGGGCCACATCTGGATTGGCGGGTGAACTGGTATCAGATGCGTCTGGATCCTACCACTTTGGTGCCGCCAATGAGTCAGGTATTACAGCAAGCCAAGAGTGACGCGAAAAAGTAGCGCTTTACTTTTACTGACCGACACTCAATTTCATACGCCGCCGGACTTACCCCTCCGGTGGCGTTGTTTTTTCCTTTGGCAGCTACAGGGTTGGAACGGCTTGGCTATACTCATTTTTATGAATATTGCCGGAAAAATAAGTGACTGATTTGAGACGTTGGGGGCGAGCCGATTGGCTACTGCTTTTGCTTGGAGGTCTGCTCTGCTATATCAGCGGCCGACTGGGGATGGCCACTCTGGTATTGCAGCCGAGCAATATCACCCTTCTATGGTTGCCTTCGGGGATAGGAGTGATCTTGTGCTTGCGTTTTGGCACAGTGGCTATTATCCCTTTATTTATCGCCTCCTTCCTGGCCAATTTCCCCGGACTCAATAGCAGCAATCTGCAGCAGGCACAGCTACACACCTGGATATCTGCCGCAATTGATGCCCTGATGCCGCTATTGGCCGCCCGAATGTTACGTTGGGCCCTGCCCATGGGGCTGCAAAGAGCCAGGGAGTTATTGCTCTTTGGTTTCTATGTTTGTGTTATCCCTGTGGCGCTGTCCAGTATTTTGCTGGCGCTAAATCTTGTTTGGGGCGGTTATATCGACCAGAGTTCTTGGCCAACGATGGCTGTGATGCTGTTTTTGGCCGATTCTCTGGGGATTGTCTTGGTTTATCAGGTGTATCTGGGCTGGTCGGAGCGGTTTTTTATCAATCAACGGCAGATCCGGGCATCTCTTCTGTCGATTTTGGCTCTGGTTGTTATTTTTACTTTGGCATTTGGCAATCAACCCTGGGTCTTGTATTTGCTGCTGCCTGTGTTGGTGATGCAGGCATTTGAGGGCAGTTTCCTGCTCACCTGCAGTCTCAGCAGTGGGAGCTTTGCTGTGGTTATTTACGTAAGTGCCAAGGGGCTGGGGCCGTTCGATGCCGGATTGTATTCGGCAGAAACGGCGGAGCTGGCTGCGTTTTGTTTTGCCAATGCTTTGGTTTTACTGGGGATTGCCCTGCAAAACCGCCAGTTGCGCCTATCTGAGCAGCACAGGGATGCCTGGCAGCAGGTAGCCTTTCGCGATCCGCTGACAGGGTTACTCAATCGCCGTGGATTCGAGCCGCAATTGGAGCTGGTGGATAAGCAGGCCAGGCTCAATCGTGAAGACTACAGCCTGGCGCTTTTGGACCTGGATCATTTCAAGTTAATCAACGACAGCTTTGGTCATGCCACCGGCGACAAAGTATTGAAGCAACTGGCCGGTTTGATGCAGGCCCAGTGTCGCCAATCGGATGCCATTGCGCGAATTGGTGGTGAGGAGTTTGCTATCTTGCTGCCAAATTGCGCGCCGGCTCAGGCTGTTAATCTGATGGATCGGCTGCGGGCCAGAGTGGCCGATGAAGATTTCCATGATGACAGCGGCCAACCTATCCGCCTCAGTATCAGCGTCGGCCTGGTGTCCGGTCCTGCAGGTTGCCGCTCGGGTAAAGATCTGCAGGATAAAGCCGATCATTTTCTTTATGTTGCCAAGGCAGAAGGGCGCAACCGGGTCGTTCAAGGGTAAAGCGGCATCAGAGCCGCTTACTGCTCGCTGGCGATGATGGCCTGAATGCTGTGAGGGTGCACCTTGACGCAGACACCGCCAGCCTTGAACGCCAACGTCGGGTTGGCCAAGCGTTCGGCTTCGCCTTTGGGGCTGCTGGCCTTGAGTTTAATATCCGTGTCGCCATCGAGTGTGGCTTGGGTCCGGGGGCAGAGAGTACGCAGTTGCTCAGCCAGTTCATCACAGCTTTGGGCGCCACGGGGCAAAACCAGCTCCAGATGTTCCCATCCCTCTTCGGGATAGTGTTTATCGCCGGGGAATGGCAGCTCGACACAGGGAATTTGCCATTGACCCAATAGCAGAGGCTGCTGCAATCGTATGATCAGGATAGGGCGGCCGTTGATGATATTTTCTGAGATAATTTCACCACATTGAGCAAACTCGGCCTTGAGCTTTTCTGCCGCGGCGACAGAGTTGACCCTAAGCGCGGCGTGATCGCACTCGCCTAAACGCTCGAGTCCGAGACGCTTAATCAGGGGCATGATTTTGTCGGCAAAGGCTTGCCAGTCTGCCAACAACTGCGACAGAGATTGAAGGTTTTGCATATTTGATTCCTGTTTCAGGGCCAAATTTCTATTGGCGTGCCCGGCTCAATCAATTGCCAGAGTTCATCCATCTCTTTATTGGTGAGGGCAATACAGCCGTTGGTCCAGTTAAACTGCTGCGCCTCTTCCGGAGTTAATCCAGAGCGGGGATTTTGGCCGTGGATCATGATTTGGCCGC
Organism: Shewanella sp. ECSMB14102; assembly: GCF_000813075.1. Lineage (NCBI taxonomy): Bacteria > Pseudomonadati > Pseudomonadota > Gammaproteobacteria > Alteromonadales > Shewanellaceae > Shewanella > Shewanella sp. ECSMB14102. The sequence continues at coordinate 33,673 of NZ_JWGX01000048.1, read as the reverse complement.
CAGGGCTAACCCCAAGCGCCTTGGCCCTGAGTCTGTCCTCGTCATTGGGGTAGGAGATGTGAATTGAGCGGTAAAAGGCGCTGTCGGCCTTTTTGTAGTCCAGCAGATAGCGCCCCTCGGGAGTGCGTTGATCGCCTTCCTGATATTTGTGGCCCTTGGGCATATCCCCCAAGGCGATGCGATATTCCTTGATGACTTTACCGGCCTTAATCAGGCTCAGACGTGAATCTGACTTGTTGACCAGCACCAAATCCACCTGTGCCGAGGCAAAGGGGCTGTACAACTGGGCAAACGCCAGCAGAAATATTGCATAAACTATATGACGAAACGATGGGCCCATGACCACTTGGCTCTGATTATGGTTATTTTGACGGGATAATAACTGATAAAGGGGGCGCTCTTGAAGCCCTTGAACAAGATTGTTGCCGAGAGTCGCAGAGCGTCAGCCAGAGAATATTTGGCACACTCGCCAATGCGTGGCAGACTTACGCCCCTGCCTTTTGGGCATGGCGCCGCGAAAACTGACAGCGCGAGACATTAAAGAATCAAGAGTGGTCGCCGTTTGAGTTAGACAGTAAGGAAAGCTTAGCGCATGAATCAACATAAGATGACAGATACGCCTTCGGAGCCGGAGCTCAAGCGTAAGCTCAGGATAATCATCTTTGGTACGGAAACGCCAGCCGGCCGCTGGTTTGATATCAGTTTGATCATCTGCATTATTCTCAGTGTTGCCTTGGTTTTTCTCGATACCGTGGCCGATATCCATGCCCGTTTCGGACACATCATACTGGCACTGGAATGGGCCTTTACCTTGGTGTTCACTCTGGAATATCTGCTGCGGCTCTATTGTTCCAGCAATCGCTTGAGTTATGCCCGCAGTTTTTATGGCGTCGTGGATCTGCTCAGTATCCTGCCCAGTTATCTGGCGCTGTTCTTCCCCGGGGCCAATTTTACTCTGGTGATCCGTATTCTGCGGCTGTTCAGAATTTTTCGGGTACTCAAGCTGCTCAGATACTTGAGCGAAGGGAACCTGCTGCTCAAGGCGATGCTGCAGTCGAGTCGCAAGGTGTTTATCTTCTTTTTTTCTGTGAGTCTTATCATTATGGTGCTCAGCGCCATCATGTATGTGGTCGAAGGCCCGGACAACGGCTTCAGCTCGATCCCCAAGTCTGTCTATTGGACCATAGTGACCATTACTACAGTAGGCTACGGTGATATCACTCCCAAGACGGAACTCGGCCAGGCGATAGCAGCGTTTACCATGCTATTGGGTTACTCGATAATCGCCATTCCCACCGGGATCCTCACCGCTGAAATTTCCCAGGAAATGGGCCGCAACCGCGATCTGCGTCGCTGCGCCAACTGTTTGAAAACCGGGCATGACTACCATGCTCTTTACTGTAACCGTTGTGGCAGTGAGCTGGAGCCACCTCCGGAAGAAAACAAGGATTAGGGTGTCAAACAACCAATCATCTGCTAAGGCAGCCACTCAAGGCGTCACTCAGGCTAAGTTTGTTGAAGGCAATATACTACGCCACATTTTGGTGATGAGCTCTACTGCGGCCGTTGGGATCTCGGCACTGTTTGTGGTGGACCTGCTGGATATTTTCTTCCTCAGTATGCTGGGAGAGCTGGAGTTGGCAGCGGCCGTGGGCTATGCCGGTACCATCTCTTTCTTTACCACTTCCATAGGTATCGGCCTGTCGATTGCGCTGGGGGCCCTGGTGTCCCGCGCTGTAGGTGCAAGAGACACAGAAGGGGCCAAGCGTTTGCTGCTGAATGCCGCCATGGTAACTCTGCTGGTATCCAGTTTGATGGCGATAGTGGTGACGGCCTTAATCCCTGAACTGCTGGCGCTGGTGGGCGCCAAGGGACATACCGCTGAGCTTGCCGCCGATTATTTGTATATTCTGGTGCCTTCCTTGCCGATCATCTGTTTGGCGATGGCGCTTGGCAGCGCTTTGCGCGCCGTGGGTGATGCCAGACTCTCCATGCTATCGACCCTGGCGGGCGGCGCGGTCAATGCAGTATTTGACCCCATTTTTATTTTCCTGTTTGCCATGGGTATAGAAGGGGCGGCTACCGCCTCGGTATTGGCACGCCTCACTGTACTGCTGATCGCGGCAAGAGGCGTGTTCATCAAACACGGCCTTTGGAGCCGTTTCGAACTTGCGAGCTTTCGCGGCGATCTGTGCGCCATTTTTGCCATCGCCGGGCCGGCGATGATGACCAATGTGGCCACCCCCATAGGCAATGCGGTAGTGACCCGGGCAATTGCCGATTTTGGTGACAGCTTTGTCGCCGGATGGGCCGTCGTTGGGCGTTTGACCCCTGTGGCCTTTGGAATGATCTTTGCGCTTTCCGGCGCCATAGGACCCATCATAGGGCAGAATTATGGTGCCAGGGCTTATGACAGGCTCAGCGAATGCCTGACAAGGGCGCTGCAGTTCTGTATCGCCTATGTGCTTGGGATGTCGCTGCTGCTGTGGTTGCTGCGCGAGCCTTTGGTATTGGCATTCGACATGCGCGGGGATTCTGCCGAGCTGGTACGTTTCTTCTGCCAGTATATGGCGCTGTTTTTCCTGTTCAACGGCGCGCTGTTTGTGGCCAACGCCTCGTTCAACAATCTGGGTAAGGCCAAGTATTCGACCGCCTTCAATGTGGGTAAGGCCACTATCGGGACACTGCCATTTGTTTATCTGGGAGCCGAGCTCGGTGGGGTATATGGGGTCTTGATTGGTCAGGCACTGGGTTCAGTGCTCTTTGGTGTATTGGCGGTGATCACCGCTTATCGTTTGGTTGCCAGCGTAGCTGCCAATGGCCGCCAGCAAGGTCGCGAAGCTGACAGTCTTGATGATGAGGAGCTCTCCATGGCCTCCAGTAGTCCGCTGTCATCTTCCTGTGCCCAAATGGGGCAGATGACCGAAGAGTTGGAGCCGATAGCCAGTGCCCAGGCGACCTCGCCCCAGCGGCAGAAGCCATAACGCGATGCATTAAAGAAGAGCTTGAAAACGCTTTATAGGCTGTCAGATTGGGGAGTCGCGGCGGTAGTGTTTGCAGCTGCGCCGTCATCTGGCTGCTCAGCGGTACAGTTTTTTGCCTGCTCGGCCTCGGCGGCAGCGATTTTGGCACGCTCAGCCTTGGAGATGTAACCTTGCTTGGCGGGGCCTGCATTGGGGAGCTCTTTCTTGTTTTCCCGGGCTTTGGCACGCTTGGCCAGTTTTTTGGTCAGTTTTTGTCGCTTGTTCATGCAAAAATTTCCTGGTACTTCCCACTTGGGATGGGCAAAGGGCAGGCATTTTAGCCTGCCGGCGGCCGGGCAACAAGCTCAACCTGCCTCGGCGCAGGTGTTGATGCTGTGGCGAAAGGGGTTTTCTTAGAGGAATAGAGTCATAAAGACACCGATATAGCTCATGGAAACCGCGACGCCTATACTGAGCAGCGCCATATCCAACATCAGTGGCCGCTCCGGCGTTTTGGCGGCTTTGATAAGCTCTATCACGCTGGTGGGGATCACTATTAACCCCGAGACTATCAGCAACAAAAAACCGGGGCGGAACAGGCTGAGTTGCAGTGCGCTTTCATCCTGCCAAAGGTGAGCATATTGATCGCCAAACAGCAATAACGCCATAGCGACCAGTGCAGATAGGCTGGTGGCCAACAACAACTGACGATTTACCCTGCTGCGGCTAATCGGCTCTTCTATCTCCTGAATAATTCCTGTGGGTTCCATCTCAAATGCACCTAAAGCAGTAAACTGCGGCAAAACTAGCAAATTTGAAGCTCATATTCAAAAAAATTACTTGTTGTTGAAGCGGAGCCTGTCCATCTCACTGGCGCCATCGTGGCATTCACCGCGGATTTCTCCCCAACTGGAATGAAGCACGCGGCTGAGTTCGTAGAAGCCTTCTTGGCAGTATTGATTCATCTTGAGGGTATTGTTGAGCCCAAGAACCAGCTGTTGTTCAAAGACGGCAAGCCGGGCTTCTCTTATAGCCAGTTGTTGGCGCATTTCCTTTGCCGTACGGGGCGCGGGGGCTCTTTCCCTGTCATTGTGGTCTATTTCTGGCGCAACCAAGCGTGCCTTATAGGTGAAGAGTTTCAAGCCATCTGTTTTGATATCTGTCTGGAAACTGTCTTTGATGGCACCGGCAAAATCGGCCGGATCTATGTTGGGTTTTGAGCTGCAGCTACAAAGCAGTAGGGGCAGTAATGACAGAAAAAGCGTGCGCATAAGTAGAGGCAGTTATCCTTATTATTTTTTGAGATACAAACTATCGTTAACTTACTGCAGAATAAGCATAATTGCATTAACGGCGTGATAAGTTAGCATAGCTTCGTCGTTTACCGCCTTTGTTTGATAACCGGATGGTCAATTATATGTTCGAGTATCTTCAACATCTTTGGGAGCAAATCCAGTGGCAGCCGGATCTGGCTGATATCCTCTATTTGCTTGTGCTCATCGGTTGGTTTGCCTGGATTTGGCCTCAATGGGACTGGCAGCAACTGTTGGCTGACAAGAGCTTGCAGTGGCGAGCCTTGTTTTGCACCTTGGCTATTAATGGCCTTTGGCTGCTCAATGCCAGCGTCACCGAAGGTATTCATGTGCATTTTCTGGCCTTGGTAACCCTGATGCTGATGTTTGGTTGGCGTTTGGCGTCTATATTGATGCTGCTGCCGGTGAGTTTCTTTTGCCTGTTTGTCTATCATCAGCCCTGGGTGTTGGGGCCCATGATGTTGTTTGGCGTTTGTCTGCCACTGTTGCTGGCATTGACAGTACATAGCTTGAGCTATCATAAATTACCCAAGCATTTATTTGTCTTTATTTTCGTAGCAGGTTTTTTCAACGCAGGTCTTTCTGTGGTGAGTCATATCTTGGCATGGGCCGTTTATCTATGGTTTGATATGGATTACGGCGCAGCTTATCTGGTCGATAATTATCTGTTGCTTATTCCGCTGCTGGGGTTCCCTGAGGCCTTGCTTAACGGTATGGCAGTGACGCTGTTGGTGGTTTACCGGCCTGAGTGGCTCTACGATTACTCGGACCGTGTTTATCTCTGGCGCCAAAAAAGATAGCGGCAGTGGGTACTGCAATCCCCCTTATTGAGCGTTTCTAATCCTTGGGGGCGCGGATCACCAGGGTACCCGCCAGTTTGTCATGCCAGCTTTGTTTACGGGGATCGAAGGCCACCCAGATATAGCCCAGGCCGAATAATAGAGTTGAGGGAATATAACCCAGGTATCGTATTATCAAGCTGGCGGTTGATGGTTTTTGTAAAGTCTCGGCATCGACTATGACGGCTCTTAACGCCATTTTTCCAGGAGTCGCCGACTTATAACGCCAAAATAAGATGACCAGAACTATAGGCAATAGGTAATTGATCAGCAGATCAAGTGGTCCTTTTATAAAGGTATTGCCCGTCATTATAGGGTCGATGCCGTAGACATAGAGGGTCAGTGGCACTGTGATGCACATTAGCATGAGAGAGTCCAGTAGGGTTGCTGCAAGCCGCTCCCAAAAACCGACGTAAATGGGATAGCTGGATTCTGGAATTGATGTCTGTGCCGGAGCTGTGGTGTCAGGGGCTTGTTGGTGATGAGCCAAATCTGGCTCGATACTCTGCGGGGTGTGTTCAGCTGTCATTCTCTCAGTCCCTGATTAGCAATTATCTAGTTGAAGACAATACACAGGAATAACAGCTGCAACAAGCATGGCCTACCTTTGGTGCTGGTAGGCCGAGGTCTGTTAGCCAAAACGCTGATCAAGATAAGCTATGATGTCGTTGGACTCATACATCCAAGTGACTTCGCCGGCTTGCTCTATTTTCAAACAAGGAACTTTCATGGTTCCGCCTCGGTTTTGTAATTCACTTCTGTGTGGCTCTTGTTTGGCATCCAGAGTCGCAATATTCAAGCTCTGTCGCTTCATGGCGCGTCTTACCTTGACACAAAAAGGGCAGGCCGGATATTGGTACAGGCTAAGGTTACGACATTGCTCATCGATATCCGCCTGCTGTTCGGGTTGACGTTTAACACTCTTGGGGGAGAAAACAAAATTGAGCAGCAAAATGATCCGTCCCAGGATCCAACGAATAACAAACATAAGTATCCTCTATATAAGCTTGAAACGGCAGGCAGTTTAACTCAGTGGCAGCGAAACTCAAGCTCGGACTCAGCATGTCGGGATGAGGAGGATTTTAAGCTTATCTTGGGGAAGATAAAAACGGAGGTTATAGGGCGTAGCGATGAAAAATAGTTGTCAGTTTCTGATTCTGGGGCTGTTGAATCTCGGTTTCTTTTTCAGCCCAGCCGAAAGAACAGTCAACACTGTTCTTTCAGGGGATTGTGAGCCAAGTATCAGTTGGGCTCGGGGCTGACCACTATATGTTCCAGCTCTACAGGCGCCACTGCGTGCAGGGCGTCCATGCTGGCTCCCACCAGGGAGATCTTGCCATCGGCTGATTCCAGTAGCAGGGCCCGTTTGATTTCGCTGAAGCTGCGGTTATGGCGCAGCAGGGTCGACAGTGCCATCTGCATCGGCATCATGGATGGGTTAAAGGCGGCGTTTTCGGCGTAACGGCCACAAAAGGTGGCGCCATCAGCCGTTTCCAGTACTACGGCACAATGGCTCTTGCTGTATGGAGCATAACTGAGGCTGGCGTGATCCAACGCTTCAATCACCAAGGGGTCGGAGCTCTCAAGCGCCAGGTTTACCTGTTGCTTACTCAGCAAAGGCTTGGTGACATTGAGATCTTTGGGACCAAAGGCGTAGGGCAGGTAATGACTCAAAGGCGCAGCAGGCTGCTTGGGTAGGTGAATGCGGATCTCTTGCCCGGCCACCAACTCATTCATAAACTGACGGCAGTGACCGCAGGGACTCTCGTTGACTATGATATCGACTATCTGGCTTTCACCGCTCAGCCAGGCATGGCTGATGGCGCTTTGCTCAGCGTGAACCGAGTGGCACAGAGCCTCGCCCGGCAGCTCGATATTGGCGCCCATATAGATATCACCGCTTTTGCCTTTGGCGATGGCGCCGACATAGAATTCACTGATTGGCGGATTGGCCATTGCCGCAGCAATAGGCAAGAGTGCCAGTAGTAACTCATCATCACCAAGGCCGCTCACTTTGGCTAACTCACTCAGCTGCTGTGCATCCAGATGACCGGCGAACTCATCGTTGAGCAGTGGCACCAATTGTTCGGCAAGCGCCTTGGGCAATTGGTTCAGGCTGTTTACAAATCTGTCTTGCATTGGCCATTCCTTGTTAAATGTTAAGCTAATGGTTATCCAGTTTAGTCAGGAAGTTACAGTTGAAACGGGACTGACTTCGCAAAATCCCGTTAAAGCGCCTGTAAGTATTGCACCAGAGCCTTGAGAAGTCGCTGGTGACTTTCATTTTCGGCAGTTTCTTCCAGCAGGTTTTCCAAGCGAATGACATAATCCGGATCGTTAAGCCTTTGCTGACAGAACTCATGCCAGCGCAGTGTTTCTTTGTCCGTAAGTGTCGAGGGATAGTTGCGGGCGCGGTAGCGAAACAACATCTCCTTGAGCCTGGAATCGTCAAAGCTGAGATCCAGCGCCGCCAGGTTATCGGGGGCGGTATGGCGGATCATCTCCATCTTGGCTTTATCTGCCGGAGAGAAGAATCCACCGCTGTATAGCATTAGATCCGGATCGGTAATCGGGTTGTCTCTCGGGGTATCAAACAGGCTTGCCAACTTGGTGCGGATCTGCGGATGCTGGCGCAGACGCTTGTACTGTTCGCGGGCAAAGGCCTTGTCAAATCCAATCCGCTCGGCGGCTTCATCGGTCAGTGTCTTGGCGGGGGCAATAAAGGGGCACTTATTGATATGAACCTGTTTGACCGGTATGGGTAATTCATCTTCTGCCAATTCGCTTCTTGGCGTATAGAGGCGCTCGCGAATGCTGTCTACATCCAGTTCAATCAGCGGGCTGATATCCATATGCAGGTTAACGCAGACAATGGCATTCTTGTTCTCGGGATGATGGGCCACAGGGGCAATGAGAGTGGTACAGCCCTGAGTCGCCGGGATCTTGGAGCTGATATGCACCAAAGGTTGCATATTGAGTACATCGATTTGCTCAGAAACTGCCTGCTTGCGTCTGAGTTTGAAATAGTAGTCAAACAGCCTTGGTTGTTTCTCTTTTATCAGTTTGGCCAAGGCTATGGTGGCGTAAACATCTGACATGGCGTCATGCGCCTTTTCATGGCCGAGTCCGTTGGCCTGGGTCAGGTGTTCGAGCTTGAAGCTGGGAGAACCGTCCTCTTTGGTTGGCCAGTTGATCCCGTCCGGGCGCAGGGCATAGCAGGCCCGAACCAGATCAATAATATCCCAGCGGGAATTGCCTTGTTGCCACTCTCTGGCATAGGGATCGATAAAGTTACGGTAAAAACCATAACGGCTGACCTCATCATCAAATCGTAGCGAGTTATAACCGGCGACGCAGGTCTTGGCTTGGCTGAATAGGGCATTGATCCGCCCCATAAATTCGGTTTCCGGCAGCCCTTTGCCATTGGCCAGTTGCGGCGTGATCCCTGTGATGAGAATTGCCTCGGGTGAGGGCAGGTAATCGCTGGCTATCTGGCAGTAAAAGGTCTCGGGCTCGCCAATAATGTTCAGCTCCAGATCGGTACGTATCCCGGCAAACTGCGCCGGTCTGTCTTTCGCCGGATTGGCGCCGAATGTTTCATAATCATGCCAGAATATGGAAGGCTGAGGTTGGGCTTGACTCATACTGATGACTTTTGCTCTTCAGACAAAAGCTTATCTTAACATTTTTTTCCGCAAATGGGATTTTACGCCATAACACAGTTATTTCGGTTAAAAGCCGCCCTTGGTGAATCGACGGCCTCTGAGTACAATATATGCCTGCCGGCAGGGACGACAAAGAGGTTCGGATTACCCGAAGGGATGCAGATGCATAGTCAGTTTTTCAGTTCGCCCACTATAGTCAATCTTTCTATGCCGACCAGGTTGTGCCTCAGCTTACCTGATAGTGTCAGCGATTTTGTGTTGTCGGAGGCGCTGCGCTCGCCACTGCTCGAGTGGGTAATGCTTGAAGGAGAAGACAAGGTTTCGCAGGGACAGTTTGTTTTGAGGCTGCAGCCATTCCTGACCCAAGAGTTGCTACCTTTGAAAGCAGTCAGGAAGGATGGAGTGTCGCGCTCGGCAGGTCAGGGCTTTAGACTCTACTTTGAAGTTGGGACCAGTACTTCAAGTTGCATCGCTGCCCTGAGGCAAGGCGTGAATCTCGATTTATGGCCTGGGCAGACATTTCTCTGTTCGTTGCAAACCAGTAGATTCGAACTACTGCCTTTGGAACAAGATTTACGTTTGTCCCAGGAGCCAAGAGAGATCATTCTCGCCAAGGCAGCTTTGGCTGAACCTCAAGATTATCAGGCCAGCAGTGAAAAACTGGCGTTGCAGCTCAATGAAGTCACCCGGGCGAGGAAGCGGCTGGAATGTTACCAGCAAGCGCAGGGAACTGAGTTACCCGAAGGCCTGCTCAATGAAGTGTGGCACCTGCTTACTGGCCTGGTGCAGAAGCGCCAATGGCTGCTGCGATGTTATAATCAGTCACTTGAACGCCCAAGTTACCGCCTGAGTGCCAACCAAGATATCGCAGAAGAAAAACTCAGGCGTATGCTGGAGTGTTATGAGCTGCTGTCATCACCTGAGCTCAATGCCATGGTCAGACAGTTGACCGACGAAGAGTAAGATCACTTGGGCTGCAAAGCCCGATTCTGATGGAAGTAATGCATGACTTATATTTGTCCCCTGTGCCGCAGCGAGTTGCTACAGGACGGAAAACAATGGCGTTGTAGCCAAAACCACAGCTTTGATCAAGCCAAAGAAGGTTATATCAACCTGTTGCCGGTGCAGAAGAAAAACTCCCGCGAACCCGGTGACAACAAGCAGATGATGCAGGCCAGGCGCAGTTTTTTAAATGCCGGCTATTATCAGGCTCTCAGCAGCAGGGTCAACGAACTGGCGCTGGAATATGGCAAGACACAACCCTCCATTTTGGATCTGGGTTGCGGTGAGGGCTACTACAGCCAACGTTTGCAACAGGCTGTTGGTGGCGAGCTCTATGGTTTGGATATTTCCAGAACGGCTATTCGCTACGCCGCCAAGGCACATCCACAGATGCACTTTTGTGTAGCCAGCGCCTACGACATGCCTTTTGCCGATGCAGCCTTTGATCTTATGTTGCGTATCTATGCACCATCAAAAGTGCAGGAATTGGCACGGGTGTGTAAGCCCGGTGGCATTTTCATCTGTGTATCCCCCGGCCCAAGACATCACTTTCAGTTAAAAGAGATCATCTATAGTGAGCCAAGAGAGCATGAGCTTACCAAGGCAGCGCTACCGGGTTTTAGTTTGTTGCATGAAGAGAGACTGCAGTGGCCGCTGGTTCTGCCAGCCGGACAGCTTTGCAATGACTTTTTGGAAATGACTCCCTATGCCTGGAAGCTCAGCGCCGAACAGAAACAGCAGCTGCAGGCTGAGGGATTGCGTTGTGAGCTGGATTTTCACATTCAAATTTACCAACGTAATACATAAGAGCTAGAACTATAAGATAGGTTTCAACTTGTTACGGCAAATACTCGAAATTTAAGTAAAAAAAACTAAGAAGGGTTAATTAAGTTTGTTGACTTATCTCCAGAATGATTTATAGTCTTCATAGCTTGAAAGTTGGGCTTATTTTTATGTCTTCAATACGACCAGTTCGTCCTGTAAACATAAGTAATACCGGCATTTTCAGCTCCACCGCCGTTAAGGCTTAAAAGATAGTTTTATTTACAGGATTTATATCATGTCACAAGTAACTGGTGTAGTTAAGTGGTTCAACTCTGACAAAGGTTTCGGTTTCATCGAGCAAGAGTCTGGTCCAGACGTGTTTGTACACTTCCGCGCCATCAACTCTGACGGCTTCAAGACTCTGGACGAAGGTCAGAAAGTATCCTTCACTGTTACTCAGGGCCAGAAAGGTCCTCAAGCTGAAAACGTTTCTGTTATCGGCTAATCGCTTTTCGGGGTAACCCGAGCGATACAGTAATAAACCGCGCGAGCCTACACTCCTAAGGAAGTGTAAGGAAAGCGCGGTTTTTTTATATCCGCAGGCAATCGCTTCAACTTTACACTTTCCTTTGTATCTTTCACTGAATTGTTAACCGCATGATTTTTGTGGGACGTCGTCGTTTTCGCTATTCTTATATTGCTGTAAGCCTTTGATACTCAGCTCTTAGGTGACTCTTGTGTCAAGATTTACGCAGAGGCAGGATCCGTTGTCGACACAGACGATAACTTGTTACTGATGGTTTTGATAAAGCCAGGCATCAGACCTGCTTTGAGTAGTTTATGGGGCATCATTACTTTAAAAAGGCGTTGGTTCACTGTGCCTGACTTCACTCAACTGATGACAAAAAGCATGACAGCATTGAGTGTGAGTACACTGATTGCGAGTAAGGTGGCAAAATGGATAAGGTGTTCCGCTTGAGGGGAAACTTGGAGCAGTGTTACTGGGTAGCCAAAGAAGATAGTAAGGTAAAGCAGGCTTCTTAAAGGATATGCCATACCCGAGAGACGGTACTCACGGCCATTCTTCAGCTTAACTGTCACAGCGTGAGCTCGTTTTCGCTCAATCTGATGATTGTCATGATAGCCTACCCAGTGGAACACCATACTCGCGATATCTTCCTTGGCACTGCTTTTCACGCCTAACTGAGTCAGTATCCGGCCTTTACGTACCTGGATATATATCAAAAACCAGATGACGCTGCAGGCAGGAAGCAGCAACTGAACCTTTCCTATAAACGGCGCCACCAGAGTGGCTAGCGCAATAACGGGAACTAGGCTCAAAAGCAGCGGCAGCTCTTTTCTCCAGGGCAGGCTGAAAAAGCTTAAAGAGATGGGTAAAGTGATTTCGCTCCCTAAATCCAGATTAGCGTATTTGCCGGTAAAGGTGCTATCGAACCATTTGCAATCGTTCAGTTTGAATGGTGTCATCTGACTCATAATTCCTTTTACTTGTCGTGAACTTCAGCAAGATAAGTGAATAAGGTAACCCGTCATTGTTATTGCAGCAAAAACGATAGCGCCCTTCTATTTGCAGGGCGCACTCTCAAGTACCGCTAATTACTTGGCATGAACGATTTCAATTTCAACACTGGATGGGAGATCGCTGGCAGGGGGGGCAGGGGCAAATTGCTCGCCATAATACAGGTTAGGTTGGGGTTTGGCGTTGAAATAATGCTCCGGCTCGGCGCGGTTGCTGGTATCAACATCCACTAACCAGTTACCTTTTTTATCTTTGTGGCTGACGATAACGATTTTACCGGCAAACTCGCTCATGGGTTCTTCTGTGTCTTTCGGCGGGTGAAAACGTACCAGATAATAGCCTATGTCGGTGGCGCTCTTGCCGTGTGCCTGACGCTGAACGACCCGAAAATCCACATCTATTCTGGCTTGTTTATGGCGGATGCGGTCAAAGAACTTTTGATACAGTTTGAGTACGTTTTCACGTCCCTGAACTATGGCAAGGCTTTGCTGTTCAGGAATATAAGTGGCATCCTCTGCGTATATGTTTTCCAAAGGGGCGGAGTTAAGTTCATTAAATGCCCGGTTGAACATGACATAGACACGATTAAGGGCTGCTTGGTCTTTATCCTGCAATTCGGTAGCCTTGAGGGGCTGAAGCACAGAAATCAAGCAAACGAGCAATAAGGTTAAGAATTTCATTAAAATCATCTAAGCAGGCTCATCTGACCTCACTATAATAGAAGCCCTTTGGTAACAGAAGATTGATTTCTTTACAAAGTGTGTAAACCTCGTCATAAGTTGGAGGCGTCGCATCATGAAAGCAGATGATCTGACACTTTTTATGCAAGAAATGGCCGATGTGGTGCCGCTCAAACAGCAACAGCAGGCCCTGACCAGAGCGAAACCTCTTTCCAGCGAGTCAAAACAGGCACGCAAAGCCGCCGCCGAGGCCCATGAGTATCTGCAGCGCCTGACCTTGGATTTAGCACTGATCCCCAGAGTGAAACCCGATGATATGCTCAGCTACAAGCAGCAGGGGATCCAGGAGGCGGTATTCAAGAATTTACGTCTCGGTAAATACAAGATAGCCGCCGAGCTGGATGTTCACGCCATGTCGGTGCGCCAAGCCAGAGATTATTTGCTCGGTTTCATTCAATCTCAGGTGGTTTTAGGCCATCGCTGCGTGCTGGTGATCCACGGCAAAGGACAGAATCGCAAGCCGTTTCCTGGGCTTATTAAATCTTGCGTCAACTTCTGGTTGTCGCAGATGGATGAAGTGCAGGCCTTTCACAGCGCCCAGCGCGAACATGGCGGCTATGGCGCCCTCTATGTGATGTTGCCTAAATCAGATGCCAAGCGGATTGAATCCCGCGAGACCAACCATAAAGGAGCGGGCTTTCGCTGAGCTGTTTGGGACGGCAGATTATCAGCCTTGACCGTAGCCGAGATTTCGTTTGACATAAGTGTAACCAGTGTTTAATTTAAACGAGTGTTTTAAATTAACTAAGGTCACGGAATGGCAAGTCGATCTGATACCAAGACAAGAATTCTCGATGCTGCGGAGAAGCTGTTTGCCGAGCGGGGGTTTTCGGAAACCTCCCTCAGGCTTATCACCAGCAAAGCAGAAGTGAATCTTGCATCTGTAAACTACCATTTTGGTTCCAAAAAAGAGCTTATTCGGGCGGTTTTGGCACGTTATCTGGACGTGTTTATGCCATCGGCGTCAAACGCCATCAATGAGCTTATCAGCCAGGATAAACAGGCTTCTTTGGATGCCATTTTCTCCTCTCTGGTGGGGCCGCTGCTTGAACTTAACAAAGTTCGCAACGAAGGAACCAGTATCTTCCTGCAACTGCTTGGCCGTGGCTACATCGAAAGCCAGGGGCACTTGCGCTGGTTTATTACCACCCACTATGGCAAGCATCTGGATCAGTTTGTTCAGGCGGTCTCCGGCAGTGCACCGCACATTCCACCGGCAGAGATGTTCTGGCGCTTGCACTTTACCCTGGGAACTATAGTTTTCACCATGGCCTCGGCCGATGCGCTCAATGAAATCGCCGAAGCTGACTTCGGTGAACATAATGATATTGAGGCAGTGATCCGCAAGGTGATCCCTTACATGGCCGCCGGTGTGGCTGTGCCGCTGGTTTCTCAAGCAGAATAAAGGTCTGGTTATGAGTATTATCCTCTTAATAATAGTTGCCCTGATAGCACTGTTCTTTGTGCGCAATATACGCTTGCAGTTTGTGACCCGGCCGATATTGGCCTTCTTTCGCAAGGTGTTACCACCACTTTCGGATACAGAGCGTGAAGCGATGGAGGCCGGTGATGTCTGGTGGGAAGCCGAGCTGTTTCGTGGTAAACCCAACTGGGAAAGCCTGCACGCCTATGGTAAACCGGCGCTGAGCGCCGATGAGAAAGACTTTATCGACCATCAGGTGATGACGGCGCTAAAAATGATCGATGACTATGACATAGTCAACAACCGCAAGGACTTACCGCCTGAGCTGTGGGAGTACTTCAAGAAAGAAGGCTTCTTCGCGCTGATCATCCCGAAAAAATACGGTGGCCGTGAGTTTTCAGCCTATGCCAACTCCACCATAGTCAGTAAGTTGGCGAGCCGCAGTGTCAGCGCCGCCGTGACTGTGATGGTGCCCAACTCACTCGGTCCGGGTGAGTTGCTGACTCATTATGGTACCAAGGAGCAGAAAGAGCATTGGTTGCCGGCTTTAGCCAAAGGGGAAGAGATCCCTTGTTTTGCCCTGACCGGCCCCGAAGCCGGCTCAGATGCCGGTGCTATTCCCGATGAAGGGATAGTCTGCCGCGGTGAGTTCCAGGGCGAGGAAACTCTGGGGCTTAAGCTTAGCTGGAACAAGCGTTACATCACACTGGCACCTGTGGCCACTGTGCTGGGACTGGCATTTCAGATGCGCGACCCAGACGGGCTGTTGGGGGACAAGGTGAACCTGGGGATTACCTGCGCCCTGATCCCAACCGATCATCCCGGCGTGAAAATTGGTCGCCGTCACAATCCGCTTAATATGGCCTTTATGAATGGTACCACTCAAGGGGACGAGGTGTTTATTCCGCTGGATTGGATCATAGGTGGCCCGCAATACGCAGGTCGTGGCTGGCGTATGCTGGTGGAGTGCCTCTCTGCAGGACGTGGTATTTCACTGCCGGCGCTGGCGACGGCGTCCGGGCATATGGCGACCAAGACGACAACCGCTTACAGCTACGTGCGTAAACAGTTCGGCATGGCCATAGGTCAGTTTGAAGGGGTTCAGGAAGCGTTGGCAAGGATCATTGCCAACACCTATCAGCTGGAAGCGGCCCGTCGTCTGACAACCACAGGCATAGATCTCAAGGTTAAACCATCTGTGGTTACCGCGATTGCCAAATATCACATGACAGAGCTTGGCCGTCAGGTGATGAACGATGCCATGGATATTCAGTCCGGCAAGGGTATTCAGATGGGGCCAAAAAACTATCTTGCTCATGGTTATATGGCCAACCCCATCTCCATCACAGTGGAAGGGGCCAACATCCTGACCCGTAGTTTGATGATCTTCGGTCAGGGCGCGACCCGCTGTCATCCTTATGTGCTGGCCGAGATGGAAGCTGCCGGCATGGAAGACAACAGTGAAGCGCTGGAGCGTTTCGACTCTTTGTTAATGGGCCACATAGGTTATGCGCTGCGTAACGCCTTTGGCTCTTTGGGCAACGCCCTCAGCCGTAGCTATTTTGAGCGCTCACCCGTGAGTGGCGATACCCGCGACTATTACAAGCAGATGGCCCGTCTGTCCAAGGCGCTGGCGCTGGTGACCGACTTGTCGATGCTTATTTTGGGCGGCGATCTCAAGCGCAAGGAGATGATTTCGGCCAGACTCGGTGATGTGCTCAGTCAACTGTATCTGGGCTCGGCCACATTGAAACTGTTTGAAGACAATGGCCGCCAGTTTGACGATCTACCGATAGTCAAACATGTGATGGATACCCGATTGCAACTGGCTGCCAAGGCGCTTGAGCAGGCGATAGCCAACTTCCCCAATCGTCCGGTTGCCTGGGTCATGCGTGTGCTGGTATTCCCGCTGGGGAATCACTTCAACGGCCCGAAAGACAGCCAGTCCATTGAACTGGTCAAGAGCATGCTTAAACCGGGGCCGGCCCGCGACAGGCTGACCTTCCTCTGTCCTGAATTTGACGGCGACACCAGTGGTATTGCCGAGGTGGAAGCGGCATTCAAGGCTCAATATCAGTGCCGTGAACTGCACAGCAAACTGAGAAAGGCGCAAAAGGATGGCCGTTTGCCTGCCAAACTGGCACCTTTATCTCTGTATCAGGCGGCATTGGATGCTGAGGTTATCAGTAAAGCCGAGTATGAGCAGTTGCTTGAGGCCGATAAGCTGCGCTTGGCGGCAATCAATGTCGATGATTTTGAAACTCTTTAATTGAGATTGATTGGTATGTGAATTTCAGTTTGGTAAGCCTGTCCCGGGTAGGCTTAGCTCTGATGTAAACAAAATCACCAAGCCTGAAACAGCAACGAAAGCAGCAGAAATTAAAAAGGTACGCCTCGGCGTACCTTTTCTGTTTTGTTATCAGCTTAGCGTCATTGGCAAGCCATTAGGCGACGATCAGCACCTTGCAGGTGTTGGTGCCGCCTACGGTTTCCATGGCATCACCCTTGGTCATGAGTACCATGTCACCACTCTCCAGGTATCCCTTGGCCTTGAGGCTTTCAAGGGCCTTTTTCGCCAGCTCATCGGCGGCATAAACGGTGGAGTCAAACTCTACAGGATAGACACCCCGATAGAGTGCCATCTTGGCCAAAGTGGGTTGATGACGGGCGAGGGCGAAGATAGGCAGCGCTGAGCTTATCCGTGACATCAACTTGGGCGTTGCGCCGGATTCGGTCAGGGCGATAATCGCCTTAACACCCTGCAAATGGTTGGCGGCATACATGGTAGACAGCGCTATGGTTTCTTCTATGGAGCTGAAGCTTTCATCCAGGCGGTGCTTGGATACCCGCACACTGGGATGCGCTTCGGCGCCAAGACAAACTCTGGCCATGGCCTGAACCGTTTCTTCCGGATAATCCCCGGCAGCGGTCTCGGCCGAGAGCATCACTGCGTCTGTACCGTCGAGTACGGCGTTAGCCACGTCCATGACTTCGGCGCGGGTCGGCATAGGGCTGCTGATCATAGACTCCATCATCTGGGTCGCGGTGATCACTACCTTATTGAGTTGACGCGAGCGGCTGATCAGCTTTTTCTGTACGGCAACCAGAGCCGGATCGCCGATTTCTACTCCCAGGTCACCGCGGGCTACCATGACGGCATCGGAGGCGAGGATTACATCGTCCATCGCTTCATCGGAAGCTACGGCTTCGGCGCGCTCTACCTTGGATACTATCAGGGCATTGCTGCCGGCCTTTTGCGCCAGTTCGCGGGCATAGTTAAGATCGGCGCCGCTACGAGGGAAGGATACCGCCAGGTAGTCGACCTGAATTTGTGCCGCTGTGACAATGTCCTGCTTGTCTTTATCTGTCAGCGCAGCGGCAGACAGGCCTCCGCCTTTCTTGTTGATCCCCTTGTTGTTGGATAGGGGGCCAGCAACTGTCACGCTGGTATGTACCTTACGGCCTTCTACCTTTTCGACTTTCAGTTGTACCCGGCCATCGTCCAGCATCAGGATATCACCGACAACCACATCGTCCGGCAGTTCCTTATAATCGATACCTACTTGAGTTTCGTCGCCTTCGCCTTTACCCAGCTCGGCATCCAGAATGAATGGTTGGCCGAGCTTAAGTTGGACTTTCTTATTGTCCTTGAAGGTGGAAACACGGATTTTCGGCCCCTGGAGATCGCCGAGGATGGCAACGTGTACACCAAGCTCTTTTGCAATGCTGCGGGCTTGGCTGGCGCGTTTTAGGTGATCTTCGGGGGAACCGTGGGAGAAGTTGAGGCGAACAACGTTGGCACCTGCTGCTATGATACGACGCAGGTTATCATCACGATCTGTGGCGGGGCCCAGCGTGGTAACGATCTTGGTTCTGCGGAACATAATATACTCCGTTTAAGTTTTAAAAAATCTTACGCTATATTAACAGACATCGGCTCAATATGTAGGAAACTTACAGACAAAATGATCTAACTCAAAGTTTTATTTTTGTGAGTTACGGCTAATTTTAGGCGGGGCTTGGGCAGTTGCCAATTTTGGTAACTGCCCAGGTGCTTACGGGAAAGGGGATTACAGTGGCTCGCTCTTATCGATGCGGGATTCTTTCAATACCTCTTTTACCCGCTTTAGACTCTCCCTGAAGCGTGGCCCTCGGCGCAAGGTAAATCCGGTCGCCAGCACATCAATAATCACCAACTGGGCTAAACGAGAGGCCATAGGCAGGTACATATCAGTGTCTTCAGGCACTTCCATGGTAACCGGCAGGGTACATTCCTGCGACAGCGGCGAGTGACGCGCGGTAATACCAATCACGGCTGCGCCGTTTTCTCTGGCAAGCCTTGCTATATCGATCAATGACTTGGTGCGGCCTGTGTGGGAAATCAGTACCACTACATCGCCTTCATCACTATTGATACAGCTCATGCGTTGCATCAACACATCATCGAAACATAAAACCGGTACATTAAAACGGAAGAACTTGTTCTGGGCATCGTGTGCCACAGAGGCGGAGGCACCAAGACCGAAGAAAGAGATCTTTTTCGCTTGAGTCAGTATGTCTACCGCCTTGTTGATGGCCGTGGTATCTATGCTCTGGCGTGCTGTATCCAGAGAAGCCATGGAAGATTCGAAGATCTTGGTGGTGTAAGATTCGGGTGTATCATCTTCCTCAACGTGACGACTGACGTAAGGGGTACCATTCGCGAGACTTTGGGCCAGATGTAATTTAAAATCCGGGAAACCTTTGGTATCCAAACGACGACAGAAGCGGTTGACTGTAGGCTCGCTGACATCCGCCATCTTGGCCAGAGTTGCTATGCTTGAATGAATAGCTGTCTGGGGCGATGCCAGGATAACTTCGGCTACTTTGCGTTCTGACTTGCTGAAATGGGGGAGGTTTTTTTGAACCTTTTCTAGGGTATTCATACGCGTACGTCCGCTGGGTTGAAATTATGTAATTTTATTATTTCTTTGAGGCCTGAGCACTACAAAGTAGGGTGCAAACCAATCTTGACGTAAGTCCTGTATATACCGGAATGAAAACAGGCTAACTTCCGAGATAAGAAGGTTTTAAGCAGGAAAAGCATACCAGATTATTGCCAAACCTGCCTAGACTGGCCTCATGGCTTTATTTGCAAATTATAGATGCATTTAACAAATACTGTTGTTATATTACAACAAAAGTGTGGAATTCTTCATCGCATAGCGGAACCACCACCGACAAAAGGAGAGCATTAAGCAATGGGCAAAACAACATCAGAGGCCAAAGCTTGTGATTTTGTACTCTTTGGTACCAAGGGCGACTTGGCAAGGCGCAAATTGTTGCCTTCGCTTTACCAGCTGGATAAGGCCGGCCTGCTCAATCGGGACACCAAGGTCATAGGTGTTGCCAAAGATGAATTCTCTGCCGAAGATTTTCGCGAACTGGTTACAACGGCCCTGAGCACCTTTGTTAAAGAACCCTTGTGCGACACCACGCTTTCCCGCTTCCTCGAACGTTGCCATTACGTCGGCACTAATTTTACCGAATCTGAAGGATACAAAGCCTTCCACCAACTGCTCGAACCTGCCAAGCGGGTGATGGTCAACTATTTTGCTACGCCTCCGGCCATCTTCGGTGATATTTGCCGGTGTCTGCATGAACAACAACTGATCCATCCCGATACCCGAGTAGTGCTGGAAAAGCCCATAGGCTCAGATCTGCAGTCATCCAGAGTCATTAATGACCAGGTTTCTGCCTACTTTAATGAAAGTCAGGTCTATCGTATCGATCACTATCTGGGTAAAGAAACAGTACAGAACCTGATTGCGTTGCGTTTTGCCAATTCACTGTTTGCCTCCAAGTGGGATAACCGCACCATAGATCATGTACAGATCACTGTGGCCGAAGAGGTGGGCATTGAAGGACGCTGGGGCTATTTCGACAAAGCCGGCCAGATGCGTGACATGATCCAGAACCACCTGTTGCAGGTACTAACCTTGATTGCCATGGACCCACCTGTGAACCTGGATGCCGACAGCATTCGTGATGAGAAGGTGAAGGTGCTCAAGTCACTGCGTCCCATCAATCAGGACAACGTATTTGAAAACACTGTGCGCGGCCAGTATTCTGCCGGGTTCCTCAAAGGATCACCGGTTCCCGGTTATCTGGAGGAAGAGGGCGCCAATGTGGATTCCAACACAGAGACCTTTGTCGCCTTGCGTGTCGATATTGATAACTGGCGCTGGGCCGGGGTGCCTTTCTATCTGCGCAGCGGTAAGCGTATGCCGTTCAAGAGTTCTGAAATTGTCATCTATTTCAAGAATCCACCCCATAACCTGTATCGTTCAAGCCATCGCAATCTGCCGCCCAATAAGTTGACCATTCGTCTGCAACCGCATGAAGGGGTGGAGATCCAGATGATGAACAAGGTGCCCGGGCTTGAGCAGAAACAGCGACTGCAAACCACCAAGCTGGATTTGAGCTTCTCTGACACCTTCAAGAACGAACGTATCGCCGATGCCTATGAACGTTTGTTGCTCGAAGCCATGCTGGGGAATCAGGCATTGTTTGTACGCCGTGACGAAGTGGAGCAGGCCTGGACCTGGGTAGATGGCATTATTCAATCCTGGGAGATGAGCAACGAAAAGCCCAAGCCTTATCCTGCCGGAACCTGGGGGCCTGTGGCCTCAGTGGCCTTGATCACCAAAGACGGCCGCTCCTGGGATGAATAAGGAGATAGCATGATTAAAGAAACCGTATTTAAATCGTTTGACACCCCAACTGCGCTGGAAGCCCAGTTGGCTGAGCGTATTGCCGGCGCGCTGCAAAACGCGATAGATAACCGCGGCAAGGCCAGCCTGGTGGTTTCCGGTGGCTCGACGCCGCTGAAACTGTTTGCCGAGCTCAGCCACAAGATGATCGACTGGAGCGATGTTTATATCACGCTCGCCGACGAGCGCTGGGTGGATGCCGAAGACCAGGACTCCAACGAGCGCCTGGTACGCGAGCATCTACTGCAAAATCGCGCCGCCAGCGCCAAGTTCCGAGGCCTGAAGAATATGTTTGCCACCCCGGAAGCGGGGTTGAGTATGGCCTCAGAGCAGTTGGCCAATTTTCCGCGGCCTTTTGATGTGATCGTGTTGGGCATGGGCAATGATGGTCATACCTGCTCCTGGTTTCCCTGCGCCCCTGAAGAACAATTGACCGAGGCGCTGGAAACCGATGCATTGCTGTGCGCCGTACATCCAGGCAATGCGCCTCACGCCAGGATCAGCCTGAGTCGTAAGGCCGTGCTTGACAGTCGCCAGATCTATCTGCATCTGGTCGGCGAAACCAAACTTTCCGTATATCACCAAGCTCTCGAGAGTGACGATCCCAGGGAAATGCCGATCCGTGCCGTGTTGGCGCAGCATAAGACCCCGGTCGATGTGTTCTGGAGCGCTTAAGGAGGCAAGATGCACCCAAGAGTTCAAGCCGTAACAGACAGGATTATTGCCCGCAGCCAAGACCACAGGGGCAAGTACCTGGCGGCATTGGCCGAAGCCAGGGCCAAGGGCGTGCACCGCAGCAGTTTGAGTTGCGGCAATCTGGCCCACGGGTTTGCTGCTTGTCAGCCTGCCGATAAAGACAGCTTGCGCCAGTTGAACAAGGCCAACATAGGCATAGTGACTGCATTCAATGACATGCTGTCGGCGCACCAACCCTATGAACACTATCCTGAATTGCTGAAACAGGCCTGCAATGAAGTGGGCAGCGTTGCCCAGGTGGCAGGCGGTGTGCCGGCCATGTGTGACGGCGTTACCCAGGGCCAATCCGGGATGGAGCTCAGTCTGCTGAGTCGTGAAGTGATAGCCATGGCTACCGCTGTTGGCCTGTCCCACAATATGTTTGATGGTGCCTTGTTGCTGGGTATTTGTGACAAGATAGTTCCTGGGCTACTGATTGGCGCCCTGAGCTTTGGTCATCTGCCTATGTTGTTTGTGCCTGCGGGACCGATGAAGTCCGGGATCCCCAACAAGGAAAAAGCCCGTATTCGCCAGCAGTTTGCCGAAGGTAAGGTCGATAGAACTGCCTTGCTCGAAGCAGAATCCAAGTCCTATCACAGCGCGGGTACCTGTACTTTCTACGGCACGGCCAACAGTAACCAGCTGATGCTGGAAGTCATGGGACTGCAGCTACCCGGCTCCTCATTTGTTAATCCGGACGACCCTTTGCGTGAGGCGCTCAATAAGGCGGCCGCCAAACAGGTGTGCCGTCTGACCGAACTTGGCAACCAATACAGCCCGATAGGTGAACTGGTTTGTGAAAAGTCGATAGTCAACGGCATAGTGGCTCTGTTGGCCACCGGTGGCTCGACCAATCTCACCATGCACATAGTGGCGGCGGCCCGTGCGGCCGGCATCATAGTCAACTGGGACGATTTCTCCGAGCTGTCGGATGTGGTGCCGCTGCTTGCCAGGGTTTATCCCAACGGCCATGCCGACATTAACCATTTCCATGCTGCCGGTGGGATGGCTTATCTGGTGCGGCAGTTGTTGGATGCCGGTTTACTGCATCAAGACGTCAACACAGTGGCCGGCTTTGGTCTTGAGCGTTACACCAAGGAGCCCAAGTTGCTCAATGGCGAGCTCAGTTGGGTGGATGGCCCGGCCGAAAGTCTGGACAGCGAAGTACTGACCTCTGTGGCCAAACCATTTCAGAGCAACGGCGGCCTCAAACTGCTCAAGGGCAATCTGGGCCGGGCGGTTATTAAGGTTTCTGCGGTGCAGGAGCAACACAGAGTGGTGGAAGCTCCGGCTGTGGTTATCGACGATCAGAACCAGCTCAATGAGCTCTTTACCAGTGGCCAACTGGATAAGGACTGCGTGGTGGTGGTCAAGGGGCAAGGTCCCAAGGCCAACGGCATGCCTGAGCTGCATAAGCTGACGCCTATTCTCGGGACATTGCAGGACAGGGGCTTTAAAGTTGCCCTGGTGACCGATGGTCGTATGTCGGGAGCCTCAGGCAAGGTGCCTGCTGCCATCCATCTGACGCCGGAAGCGCTTGATGGCGGTATGATAGCCAAGGTACACAGCGGCGATTTACTGCGTGTCGATGCCAAAAAGGGCGAACTTAGTCTGCTGGTCGATGAGCAGCAACTGGCCGCAAGAAATGCCGAGAAAGTGGAATTGAGAAGTGTGCGTTACGGCATGGGTCGTGAGCTGTTCAGTGCGCTGCGGGCCAATCTCAGCAGTCCTGAAACCGGTGCTCGCAGTACCAGTGCCATAGATGACTATTACTAATCATTAAGGAATAAAGTACATGCTTGAGAATAACTGGTCCTTGCAACCTCAGGACATATTTCAACTGAGCCCGATCATTCCGGTAATGGTTATCAACAAGATTGAACATGCGGTGCCCTTGGCCAAGGCCCTGGTTGCCGGTGGCATTCGGGTACTGGAAGTGACGCTGCGTACCGATTGTGCCCTCGAGGCCATAGGGCGGATTGCGGCCGAGGTGCCGGAAGCCTTGGTCGGCGCCGGAACTATTCTGAATGAAGCGCAATTGGCGCAGGCGGCAGAGGCCGGCGCTCAGTTTGCCATCACCCCGGGGGCAACTGTAGAACTGCTCAAGGCGGGTAAAGCCGGTAAGATCCCGCTTATTCCTGGGGTGGCTAGTATCTCAGAAGTCATGGTGGGACTGGGGCTGGGCTATACCCACTTCAAGTTTTTCCCGGCAGAAGCTTCAGGCGGGGTCAATGCACTCAAAGCCTTCAGCGGCCCGCTGGCCGATGTCCGTTTCTGCCCAACCGGCGGGATCACTCCGAGCAGCTACAAAGACTATCTGGCACTGGGGAATGTCGATTGTATTGGTGGCAGCTGGATTGCCCCGGTGGAAGCGATGGAGCAGGGCGACTGGGCGAGAATTACTAGATTGTGCCAGGAGGCTATCGCAGCGCTGTGAGCATTTGGCTGTGAGCTGTGAATGACTAAGGCTACCCAAGGTAGCCTTTTCTTTGCTCAAGTGGTTTTATCGGCAACAAAATCAACAATTTTAGTCCTTTAGGCTGGCTTGCACTGTTATTGGCTTTAGGGTAGCTTGGTCTGAAAAGGGGAAAGTTATTGGTATTTCTTGGGCAGCTCAGTTGCTGCCGTAACAGTTGCCGATAAATAAGCTTGTATGATTCAGGGAGGAGCCTTTTGTGAAACTTGAGCGCATTCTTAAGCATTACAACGGCTGTCAATGTCCGACATGTTCGTTTAAGGGCGCAAATGGTCGTATCTCTGAGGCCAGGATCGATTTCGGTTTTATTGCCAACTGGTTAACAGTACCACTCGGGCTTGGCACCATGATTTTGCTTGGATTGCAGCCCCTGCCTATTAAAATGTCTTGCCCTGCCTGTGGAAATACCTTTTTTGCCAGTGGTTTTCGTCATTAATCTTTTCCGGATCTGATAAAGGAGTCTTGTCATGTATGGCTCAGCGGTAATTCCTTACTCTGTTAGTCTGTCAAAAGCCAATAATTTAAGAGAGTTATCTTCTAGACTCAGATATCTGCTGCTGTTGGCTTTTGCCTGGCTCCTTGGCGGCTGCGGCCAGCCCTTGCCGCTGGATAAGGCCGAGTATGCCGGTGAGTGGCAGAGTGCTGACATGTATCTGCTTATACAACACGACGGCTCTGTAGAGTATCAGCGTTATGATGGCAACAGCAGCACCTCGATAAGTGGTGGGATCCAGAAGTTTGAAGGTCACGACTTCGAAGTGGGGATCGGTTTTCTCTCCAGTCGTTTTGAAGTATCAGAGCCGCCACACAGGGTCGGAAGCGACTGGCAGATGGTGGTTGATGGTGTGCGGTTGACCCGGGTTTCCGATGTACAGTTTTATTGAGCTCATAATCCCTGCTCAAGTTTAGGCTCAGGTAGAAAGTAGAGAAGATATATGAAAAAGGCGCAAAGTGCGCCTTTTTTGTCAGTCTTTGTTTTTGTCCTGATCTTTTCCATCAGCTTGGGAGCCCGGGGTTTTATCCGTGTTGTCCGTGGCTTCACCCTTACGCTTTATCTGCTTGTCTTTACTTTGCTGGCCAAATTGCGGCATTTTAAACTTGGCACTGTACTTGAGTACAGCCAGGTTACTGGCAATAACGCCTATTACCAAAATGATGATCAACCAGACTTCCAAAGATGACATTTCCATCTCTTGCTACCTGCTTCAGTCTACGGCCAGACGCTGTTCACAGCGGCGGATATCTTCAGGTGTATCTACTTCAGGCGAGTCAAATGCGCTGATGGCGACTTTGATCTTGTGGCCGTATTCCAGGGCCCGCAGTTGCTCCAGTTTTTCCAGATCTTCCAGTCTTCCCAAAGGCAGTTTGGCAAAGGTCTCGACGAAACGGCGGGTGTAGGCATACACCCCTAAATGTTTATAGACAGGGTAGTCGTTGATATCACGGCCAAATGGGATCCGGGCGCGGGAGAAATAAAGCGCATAGAATTCGTTGTCGAACACCATCTTCACATGTTTGGGATCGTCCAATTCATCCTCTTCGGTGATTTGGTAGCCGAGGGTGGCCATTTCAAACTCACCGGGATGACGCTGGAACAGACTGATGATCTGCTCTATGGAGATGGGATCGATCAGGGGCTGATCCCCTTGCAGGTTGACTACCAGATCGTCATCCGCCAACCCCAATTGGGTGATGGCGTCGTTAATCCTGTCGGTGCCGGAGGCCGCTTCGGCGCCGGTCATCACAACATTGCCGCCAAAGGCCTCTACAGCGTCCTTGATGCGTACATCATCGGTTGCCACATAGATATTATCCAACCCTTTGGCCAGTCCGGCGCGCTCATAAACGTGCTGGATCATAGGTTTACCGTTAATCGGTGCCAGAGGTTTGCCGGGAAAGCGGCTGGAACCATAGCGTGCAGGGATCAACAGGGTGACTTTCATTCAATTTTCCTAGTATTCAAGAAGAAAGGGCTCATAAAGAGCCCTAATCATAGCAGTCCTGTGCCGGCTTAGATACGGCGGAACAGCTTGGTCAGCATCTCATCGGTGACTTTTTCCTGCCAGCTGTCACCATAGACGTTGGCCCACAAAGGACCCATGCTCTTGGTGACTTTAACCATCGCGGCAATGGTCTCGTCCGGCAAGTCTTTACAGATGTTTTTAGGCAACTGGATGTTGTGCTTCTTCATCATGGCACGGAACTCTTCAACCCCTTCAGGGTAGAATTCTTCCAGCACGTCGAAGGCGATACAGTTACCAATACCGTGGTGATAACCCAGGATATAAGACAGACCGTAAGAAACCGCGTGACAGGCACCTACCTGGCTATAGGCGATACTCATACCGCCCATAAAGGAGGCCATCATCAGCTTGTCATCTTTCTCAGGGTGATCGCCCAGGAAGACTTCACGGCACATGTCCATGGATTTCTCGGCGTAGGCGCGGGAGAACTCGTTCAGGAAGGTACCTTGCAGAGACTCAACACAGTGGATGTAGCAGTCCATACCTGTGTAGAACCATTGGTCAGTGGGTACGCCGGCAATCAGCTCGGAGTCCATGATGATCTGATCGAATACAGTGTAGTCAGAGTTCAGACCCAGTTTACGCTCAGGGCCGCACAGCACTGCAGTGCGTGAAGCTTCGGCACCTGTACCGGAAATGGTAGGGATACCGATATGGTGAATGGCAGGATTCTTGATCAGATCCCAGCCCTGGTACTTGGCAGAACCACCTGGGTTGGTCAGCATCAAAGATACGGCTTTGGCCAGATCCATAGTGGCGCCGCCACCAAGACCGACTACGCTCACAGGCAGTTTGCTGTTGAATGCCTGAACTTGCTCGGTAAGGCTGTCAACCTGCTTTGTGGTTGGTTCTTCGTCGACATTGACCCACAGTAAGAAATCTTGCTCCTTCAAAGGCAAACGGCCTTCCAGTGGCTTGCCTTTGTGAACGTCATCCACGACGAAAACCACGAAGTCGTTGGCTTCTTTGCGCTCGGCGGCCAGCACTTCATCCAGTTGGACAAAAGAACCGCGACCAAAGATCATTTTGGGGACGACTTTAAAATTCTTGAAACTCATAGCAACCAGCTCCCTTTAGGTTATTGGGCAAATGCTTTCTTGATGTTGGCAATGCGCTCGGCAATCTGTTCTTCAGTCCAGGACAGCTTGATCAGCATGGAAATGGTCCGGCTCATGATAGCGTCAGATTTGGGCACAGAAACTTTAGTATAATCCGGACGATCTTCGATTAATGTGATCGGCAGGGCAGCAGGGCTCTTGAGCTGCTGAATGTGATGCCAGTTCTTCAGGTAGTGCCAGTTGTTGACATACCAATAGAAGCAACCATCGACACCGTTGGCAGCCAGCGCCTTGTTGACTTCCTGAGTGCGTTGCTCGGTTGGCAGCATAAAGCTGAGGAAACCGGCGCTGTCGCCTTCAGGATCGGGGATTTCGCGGAAAGTAACTTCTTCGATATCAGCCATGGCGTCTTTGATAAGCTTCTTGTTGCGACGCTGGATCTCCACTATGGTGTCCAGTTTGCGCAGCTGAGCCAGGCCCAGGGCGGCGTTCATTTCGCTGATACGGAAGTTAAGACCCATGATAGGGTGAGACTCGGCGCCGCGGTCATTACCTATATGATCATGGCCGTGGTCAGAGAACATGTGGGCGTGGTTGTAGATGGTTTCATCATTGGTGATCACAGCGCCACCTTCACCACAGGTGATGGTTTTAACCGAGTCGAAAGAGAAACAACCCACAGCGCCTATGGTACCCAGTGCCTGACCTTTGTAGCTGCCGCCAATAGCCTGACAGGCATCTTCCAGCAGTACCAGATTGTGTTTTTCACAGATGGCTTTGATTTCGTCCATCTTGGCCATGGAACCGCACATGTGTACCAGGTTTACCGCCTTGGTGCGTGGGGTAATGGCGGCTTCGATGCCCTCGGGTGACAGACACAGAGTCTCATCGATTTCAGCAAATACCGGAATAGCGCCGGCCATGAAAACTGCCTCAACAGAAGCGACAAAGGTGAAAGGAGGAACAATCACTTCATCCCCGGCGCCGATACCGGCGGCGGCCAGCGCGGTTTGCAGGGCGGCAGTACCGCTGGAGAGCAGGTGAGCATGCTTGACATTCATCTTGTCACATAAGAGCTGCTCCATATCGCGGGTTTTCCAGCGATCATTACGCATGGCATCAAAGTTGTAACGGAAGGTGAATCCGTTCTCCATGACGTCTGCTACTTCCTGTTTTTCTTCAGGACCAAACAATTCAAAACCGGGCATGGAAGATATCTCCTTAGATAGTGTTGTGCTCTGGGAGGGTCACGCCAGAAAAGGCCTTATGCCATAAGGCTGTTATGCGAAGTGCGCCGGGTGACCGGATGACTGAGCACCCGTGTTAACTGCAGAATTATAACGGGGTGGCCAACATACTGCGATGCTTTCTTTCGGAAAAAATCCAACTGGGTAAAATTTCATCGATAAAGCAAGGGGCGCAGCTGCGCCCCTTATCCGTTTGGATCACTCCACCCTTTGATGTCCGCCATCCACTGTGACATCCAGATCGGTCAAAAGCCCATTGTCGATTCCGTAGATCCAGCCGTGTATCGACAGATTTTGCCCCTTGGCCCAGGCTTCCTGAACTATGTTGCTGCTGGTGACATTGGCGACCTGCTCAATCACATTGAGCTCACAAAGGCGATCAAACCGTTGTTTTTCATTGAGGGTTTCCAACTCTTGGTGATGCAGGCGATAGATATCCCTAAGATGCCCCAGCCAGTTGTCGATAAGCCCGAGTCTGTCGGTACCCATGGCGGCCTTGACGCCGCCGCAGCCGTAGTGGCCCACTACCATGATGTGCTTTACCTTGAGGACATCGACTGCGTATTGCAGAACAGACAAACAGTTGAGATCTGTGTGGATCACCATGTTGGCGATATTGCGATGTACAAATACTTCTCCCGGCATCAGATCTATGATCTGGTTGGAGGGAACCCGGCTGTCGGAACAACCTATCCAGAGATATTCGGGGTTTTGCTGTTTGGCCAACTGCTCAAAAAACGATGGGTTTTCAGTGCTTATTCTGGCTGCCCAGCGGCGGTTGTTTTCAAAAAGCGGTTTCAGTATTTTCATTCAGGCTCACAAAATGGCTTATGGGAACACAGTGGTCCGATTTATTTTCGGCAGTGTATCAGAAAATAAAGCCGCGCTGGTCTATCCATCGCGGCCGGATTTCAGTGATGTTTTTCAAGAAAAGTCAGCAGGGCTTGGTTGATAAAATCGGCCTGTTCCAACACAGAAATATGGCCGGCTGCCGGTATCTGCACCATCTCGGCGCCGTCTATGGCATCGACCATCAAAAAGGATTCCAGTACAGTGCGCGCCGTGTCTTCTACTCCTGACATGATTAAACAGGGCAGAGTCAAGTTATCGGCATCTTCCATGGCGTCGCGGCGATTGAAAATCAGTTTGCCCATGGCGACGGTATCAGGGATCCGTTCTGGTGAAATACTTTGCAGGGCGCTGGCGAAATCACTCAGCAGTTGTGGCCGTAAACTTGCTGTGGTCACGGCAAAAAACATAGGTGCTATCTGCTCGGCCATGGGCGCAGGAATTTGTCCCAATTGGTTGATACCATCCAACATGGCCATATATTTGTTGCGAGTAACTTCGGGCTCAAAGCCGAGGAAGCTGCCCATCATCACCAACGCCTTGACTCTAGAAGGCGCCTTCAGAACCAGCTCGGCCCCCCACATGGCACCGACCGACAAGCCGATAACAGTGAATTCATCGACACTGAGTTTATCCATCAAGGTCAACATATCGGCGGCGATATCCGCCAGGCTCTCGGTATGCGCGGGAATCGCGCCTGACTGCCCATG
Source organism: Shewanella sp. ECSMB14102 (assembly GCF_000813075.1). Taxonomy (NCBI): domain Bacteria; kingdom Pseudomonadati; phylum Pseudomonadota; class Gammaproteobacteria; order Alteromonadales; family Shewanellaceae; genus Shewanella; species Shewanella sp. ECSMB14102. The sequence goes on along the minus strand of NZ_JWGX01000048.1, from coordinate 3,572 downwards.
GCCCCAGAGATCCGGTACTATGCAGCGGTAGTGTTTCGCCAGTACAGGCAGTTGTTGTTGCCACATGGTGGCGTCCCAAAGGTAGCTGTGGCCGAGTAGCAGCACAGGGCCCTGGCCCAGATCCAGATAGCTGAGGGTTTCGCCCCTGAGTTCGATTTGCTGCCGATATTGATTGAAGTCAGTCATTGTTGAAAGGTATCCCGGATTTATTGTTTGGGACACAGGATACCTCAAGTTTGCCGGCTTAGGATCCGGGGACGAAATTGCATGATGTTTATTTAAACTCGCTCATTCAAACCTACTTCAATGGCATTTATGTGAGGCTTTCCGGATAGGGGGCAATGTGCCTCACATAAGTCTCGACCAGTTCCGGCAAACGTCTAAGCAAACCTTGCTTGAGTGTTATGTCACTGTGGTCGAGTATTTGCCGCAGACGCTCGCTATTAAACTGCTCGAGAAACCCTTTGGCCTTTGGTAGGAAACTTAAGTGCCAGCGCTCCGGGCTGACGCCACTGAGGCCTGCCTGAAAAGGGCGGTAGAAGCCAAAATCCGGGGCGCGTTCGTCCAGCCACAGGTCCAATTTATAGCAAGGGCCCTGGGGTTGATACTCGGCGTTAACCAACTTGAGTTCATGCTTGCTGATTTGGGCGCTGTCGAAGAGATCGACGTCCGTCCCCCAGTGGTGGCGAGAGGCGCCGGGCAGCGCCGACCAAAGCAAAATAAGCGCCACTAACTCATCATCACTGAGCGCGCCGATGTCACTCACTGGACGTGAGTCTTTATCCAGTAGAGGGCGCTTCCCTGAGGCTTTGGCATTCCAAATTGTGAGTTGACGCTCAAAGCTGCGATAACCAGAGCTGATGGCCAGGGCGATGCCATCTTGCTCGGCAGCGGCCTGCATCTCAAGAAAGGCCTTGGCCGTCTCGGCTTCCAGCCAAACTTCAGCGCCTGAACCGCTTTCACTGCCGCTTAGACTAACCAGTGTCCTTAGCGGCGCTTTTTCAGTCTCCATACCATAGAGAAAATCGCCCCTTGCCATCACTTACTCCAACAACAGTTTTTCCAGGATACGCTGATAACACTGGGCCAACAGCTCGAGATCTGCGACTTTCACGCACTCATTGACCTTGTGAATGGTGGCATTCACCGGACCCAACTCTATTACCTGAGCACCGGTAGGGGCAATAAAGCGCCCATCTGAAGTGCCGCCTGAGGTTTGCGGATCGGTCTCTGAGCCTGTTACCTCTTTAATCGCTTGGCGGGTCGCTTCAAGCAGTGGGCCATCGCCGGTCAAAAATGGCAGGCCATTAAAGATCCAGCCAAGCTCATAATTCAGTCCATGGGCATCGAGGATATTCTCGACCCGCTTAATCAGCTCTTCGGCGGTGACTTCGGTGGAGTAACGGAAGTTGAACATCACCTTGAGCTCACCCGGGATCACGTTGGATGCCCCGGTGCCGCCATTGATATTGGCTATCTGAAAACTGGTCGGCGGGAAAAACTCATTGCCTTTGTCCCACTGCATGGCGGCAAGTTCGGCCAACGCCGGCGCAGCCTTGTGCACAGGGTTATCCGCCAGGTGAGGGTAGGCCACATGTCCTTGAATACCCTTGACGACGAGATTGCCGGTGAGGCTGCCGCGGCGGCCATTTTTGACCACATCGCCCAGTTTGAGGGTACTGGATGGCTCACCGACCAAGGCCCAGGTGATCTTTTCATTGCGCGCTTCCAGGGTGTCTATCACTCGGGTGGTGCCGTTAATAAAGGGGCCTTCTTCATCGCTGGTGATCAGAAAAGCGATAGAGCCTTGATGGTTCGGATGGGCGGCCACAAAACGCTCGGTGGCCACCACCATGGCTGCCAGCGAGCCTTTCATATCTGCGGCGCCGCGGCCGTGAAGATAGTCATCGATGACCACTGGCTCGAAGGGCGGAGTATGCCAATTGGCCAAGTCCCCCGGCGGTACCACATCGGTATGGCCGGCAAAACAAAAAACCGGCCCCTGAGTACCGCGGCGAGACCAGAGATTGGTGGTATCTTCAAACACCATGGATTCGTTGGCAAAGCCCAGTTTGGCGAGTCGCTCGGCCATCAATGCCTGACAGCCTTCATCCAGAGGGGTAACAGATGCCCGGGAGATCAACGCCTTGGCAAGCTCAAGCACCTGCTGACTCATAGGCCGAACCACGCTTGGTAGTCGGCTTCTTTAAAGCCGGTCATCACATCTAGCCCCCGGGTCAGTACAGGGCGTTTGATAAGGGTTGGATTGGCCAGCATCAGGGATATCGCCTTGGCACTATCGATATCCTGCTTATCGGCGTCATCCAACGCGCGAAAACTAGTGGAGCGTTTGTTCAGTACCGCCTCCCAGCCGATGCGCTCGACCCAGGCCTTGAGTGTGTCTTGTGAAAGTTCCTGCTCACGAAAATCCACAAATGTCACTTGCAGGCCCTTGGCCTCCAACCATTTTCGTGCTTTTTTTACCGTGTCGCACTTTTGGGGAGAAATACCGTACATTATTGTTTGAGAGTTCTGTTCGACTTCCATGCTGTTTTAATTGTTTGTTTGTGTTGGGGTAAACATACCACAGGAGAAAATGATGAGCACCACCAAGGCTTATTCTTATCTTAGGTTTAGTACAACAAGACAAGTACGGGGTGATAGTGCAAGACGTCAGCTTGAGTTGGCTCGTGATTATGCCAAGAGAAAGGGGTTGGAACTGTAAGAGCTTGCTTTAGCAGATATGGGGGTAAGTGCATTTAAAGGTGCCAACAGAGACGCTGCACTAGGGGTCTTTCTCCGCTTGGTTCAGGACGGCAAAATCCCTAAAGGGGCATATCTGTTAGTAGAGTCTCATGACAGATTAAGCCGACAGAATGTGGAAGATGCACTCATGCAATTCATGGAGATTATACGAGCTGGCATTGTTGTCGTGACTTTAACCGATGAAGTTGAATATCGGCAAGGGCAACTGGATATGTCAAAGCTGATGCTCAGTTTGGTTTATATGAGTCGTGCCAATGAAGAGTCTGAGATGAAAAGCCGAAGGGCTAAAGCTGTATGGGAACAAAGTAGAAAGGCTGCAGTAGAAAGCAAAACGCTTATTCGCAACGCCTATCTTCCTCAGTGGTTAAAATGGGAAGGGGATCGTGTTGCTATTATTCCTGAAAGGGCGGCCATAGTGCAGCGTATGTTCGCTCTGGCAATGCAAGGTTATGGATATACTCGAATTGCAGCGATTCATAAATAATGAGGGGCACACAGAGTTTCGTAAGAACAATCCTTGGCGGCCATCTGGTGTAGGCTCCCTTTTAAGGAACCGTAGGGTGATTGGTGAGTATCAAAACTGTACAAAAGTTGATGGTCAAAGACAGCCAATTGGTGAGCCGATCCCTGAATACTACCCTGCGATTGTATCAATCTCCGACTTCCAAGAAGTGCAGCAGCAAATCGCAACACGCAATAAGCATAGCGGTTCGGCTCGGAGGGGACGTTTCGATAATCTCTTCTCGGGTATTTTACGGGGCGTTGTTGATCAAATCATTCGCTTGAACGCAACTGCCCCTAGGCTT